>DASPSK010000044.1:0-11080 GCA_035623975.1 Acidimicrobiales bacterium
ACGTGGCCCTCGGTCGTGGACAGCGGCGGCTCGATCGCCTCGGACTACGGCGTCGGCTCCCTGCCACGCTCGTACCTCGTCAGCCCGGCGGGTCAGGTCGTGGCCTCCATAGAGGGAGCCGTCACCTCGAGCCAGCTCGTCGGCTGGATCGAGCAGGAGCAAGGCAGGCGGATGTGATCAAGCTCCTCAGCTCCCGCCTCGCCTGGGCGATCCTGCTCGTGATCGCCATCGTGCTCCTCGTCATCGGCAGCATCAACCCGCCCGCCAGCTCGACCGCCGCCCGCATCTCGCGCCTCGACAGCCTCATCAAGTGCCCCGGCTGCGAGGACCTCTCGATCGCCGAGTCCGAGGCCCCCAGCTCCGTGACGCTGCGAAACGAGGTCGCCGTCTGGGTGCACGACGGCTGGAGCAATGAGCGCATCGAGCAGGCGGTGGTCGCCCGCTACGGGCAGAGCGGCTTGCTCCTGCCGTCGGCCGCGGGCGTGGACGCCGCCTTGTACTTCATCCCCCTCGGGGCGATCGCCGTGGCCGCCGGCGTCCTCGGCTCCTACTTCTGGCGGCGACAGCGGCGGCTCGTCACCGCCGCCACCGGTGTGCCCCGGTGAGCCGGAGGACGAGGCCGGCGTTGGGCAGGCGGTCGGAGCTGCTCGACGAGGCCGAGCATGTCCGCAAGTCCCTCGACGATCTCGACCGCGAGCACGCCGCCGGCGAGCTCGACCGGACCGATTATGAGGCCCTGCGGGCGCGCTACGAGGCGAGGGCGGCCGCCCTCGTCGCCGCTCTCGAAGAGGTCGCTCTCGAAGAGGTCGCTCTCGGCGCTGAGACCGGCGACACCGAGGCGGTGCGCTCGGCCGCCGCCCGCCCGAGGGCGAAGCGCTGGCTGGCCCCGCGGAGGCGCAGGATGGTGTTCGGCTGGTCGGCGGCGGGCTGTTTCGCCCTTGCAGCCGCCCTCGTGGGCCTCTCCGTTGGGGGGGTGGCACCCTTCGCGAGCTCGCCGCCGGCGAGAATGTTGGTCGCCGACCAGATCCGCATCGAGCTCGGCGAGGCAGGCGTGCTCGCCTCCAACAAGGACCTCGTGCAGGCCGTGGCCGTCTACGACCGGGTGCTCGAGCTCGATCCCGACCAGCCCGAGGCGCTCGCCGACGGCGGCTGGCTCGCCCGCCTCGCCGGCCTGTCGCAGCAGAGCCCTCGGGTCGTCCGGGGCGGGGACGCCGAGATCGCCGTCGCCGTGGCCGTGGCGCCGGGCTACGCCCTTGCCCGCGCCTACGACGGCGTGGCCCTCTTCGAGGACACCCGCTCGCCCGCCGCGGCCGCAGCCGAGTTCACGGCCATGCTCGCCGACGATCCCTCCGCCACCCTCGTCGCCTCGGTGCGCGCGACGGCACGGGCGGCGTACCGTGCCGCCGGCCTGCCCCTGCCGCCGCCCTTCGGGGCGGCAAGCAGGTGAATCTCGCCCGGGCTAGGACGCCGCAGGCCCGGGATGGCAAGATGCCGGATGTCTGCCTTGCTCGCAACCCGTTCTCTACTCGGCGACATGAGGTGTGATGATGACGAAACGATCTCAAGGCAAGGGGCTCGGCCGGCTGGGCGTCGCCTGCGCGGGGGCGGCCCTCTTCCTCGCCACCGCCGGCTGGGCGACGGCTTCGGCCGCCGGCTCACCGTCCCGTACGAAGCCCGCCTCCAGCGTCCTCGTACCCGCCGCCCGGCGGCAGCCTTCGCCCCTGCTCGGTGATCTGACGACGTACCACTATGGCATCGCCCGATCAGGTGAGGACACCGTCGACCCCCGCATCGCCGGTCTGTCGTCGTCTCCCAGCTGGGACGACTCTCTCGACGGCGGGGTCTACGCCGAGCCCCTCGTTTACGACGCCAGGGTGTACGTCGCCACGGAGAACGACTCGATCTACGCCCTCTCCGCCACGACCGGCAGGGTCATCTGGAGGGTGCACGTCGGCACGGCCGTGAGCACGTCGGTCATCGACACCGCCCCCACCCTCGGCGGTGGATGCGGCGACATCAGCCCGCTCGGGATCACCGGCACTCCCGTCATCGACACGGCGACGAACGAGATCTTCGCGGCAGAGGAGACCGAGGTCGGTGGCAACAAGTGGCGGGACATCCGCCACTGGCTCGTCGCCGTCTCCCTCACCACCCACCGGGAGTTGTGGCATCGCGACTTCGACCCACCGGACGGCAACCAGGGAAGCCACTACTACATCCCCGCCGAGCAGCAGCGACCGGCCCTCACCCTCTTCGATGGGCGCGTCTACGGAGAGTACGGCGGCCTCGACGGAGACTGCGGGCAGTACCACGGCTACGTCGTCGGCCTGCCCGCCTCCGGCACGGGACCCCTCGTCAGCTACCAGGTGCCCACCCAGCGCGAAGGAGGCATCTGGGGCACGAGCGGGGCCTTCGTTTCCCCGGCGGGGAACCTCTACGTCGCCACCGGCAACGGCAGCTCGAACACGATCGCGGACTACGACGAGGGCAACTCCGTCATCGAGCTCTCACCCACTCTGCAGCGGCTCGGCTACTGGGCACCGGGCAACTGGGTGCAGCTGAACGATGACGACTGGGACCTCGGCTCCGGCGGACCCATTGCCGTGCCCGGCACCTCCCTCCTCTTCGCCGCGGGCAAGCCGGCCGGCAATTCGAGCTTCGGGTATCTCATGGAGGACTCGCCCCTCGGACACATCGGCAAGGGCGCCTTCACCGCGACCCTCTGCACAGGGGGCACAGGCGTCTACGGCGCCGACGCCAGCGACGTCGTCGGCAGCGGGGCGAAGGCCCGCATCTACATCTACGCCCCCTGCGGCAGTGGCACGGAGGCCGTCGAGATCGACGTCGCCGCCCGCAAGTTCAAGCGGGTCTGGTCGGGCGAGCCGAACGGTTCACCCATCGTGGCGGGCGGCCTTGTCTGGGCGCTCAACTGGTCGGGCGGGGGGCTCTACGGCATGAGCCCGACGACGGGCAAGGTCCTGATTCAGCGCTCGACGGACGGGGACGAGCACTTCGTCACGCCGGCGGTGGGCGACGGCATGATGCTCGTGCCCACGCAGAACGGCGTGGAGGCGTGGCGCACGAAGACCTGAGCCGGCGCACCCTTCATCGGCGACCCGGATCTTTCCTGACCCCGGGTCGGAGGGGGTGGGCGTGCGAGTGCTCGTGACCGGTGCGGCAAGGGCGATCGGTGCTGCAACGGTCGTCGAGCTGTCGGCACGCGGGCACGACGTCGTCGCCACCGCCCGCAACGTTGCGGCGCTCGCCGGGCTGCCCGCGGCCTTGACCCTGCCGCTCGATGTCACCGACGCGGCCTCTGTCCGCCGCGCCGTCGAGGCCGCTGGGGACCTCGACGCCGTCGTGAACAACGCCGCCATCACGAGCGGCGGGCCGCTCGAGACGTTCCCGCTCGAGATGCTCCGGGAGATGCTCGAGACGAACACGCTCGGGCCCCTGCGGGTCATGCAGGCCGTCCTGCCGGCCTGGCGTCAGCGGGGGAGCGGAGTCATCGTCAACGTGAGCTCTGTGCAAGGCCGGGTGGGGACGCCGCTCGAAGGCCCGTACGCGGCGACCAAGCACGCCCTCGAGGCCCTCTCGGAGTCGCTCCACATCGAGGTCGCCCGTTTCGGCATACGGGTCGTCATCATTCAGCCCGGGTACGTCGCTCCCGGGATGCGGCACGGCCCCAGCTTCGAGGGGCCGGAGGTCTACGCCGAGCTCCGCCGGCAGTGGTCGAGCAACGAGTCCGTGCTGAACCCGGCCGGGCGGCCGGGGCCGGAGACGGTGGCCCGGACGATCGCAGAGGCCATCGAGCAGCCGGGCACACCCCTTCGCGTCGAGGTCGGCGAAGACGCCGCCCTCGTCCTTGGTGCCCGGCGGACGATGGACGACGCCACCTTCGAGGCGGCGATGCGGAGCGTCCTCGGGCTCACCTGGTAGTAGGGCTCGCCGCGATCGCCAAGGCCGGAAGGTTGCGACGCCGCAAATGCGGCCGCACGCAGCGTGATGGGATTGATGTCGACTGCGTGGCTTCAGGCGATCAGCCGAACGACGGCTCGGATCCGATGGCCCGATTCAGGCGCTCGAGGAAGGGGATGGCGCCGAGCTGGGTGAAGATGTCTCTCGCCTCCTTGCCGGCGGTCGCCTCCGGATGATCCGGGCCGAGCAGCGTGACGAGGTCGAGCTCGCAGAGCGCCAGATCGAGGGTGCAGTCGAGCGCCCGCCAGGCCTCGATCGCCTGCCGGTAGGCCTCGGCAGCCTCGTCCGGGGGGCCCTCCAGGGCGGCCAGGCCGGCCGCCACCGTCAGGCGGGCAGCTCCCATGAGCCGGCCGCGGAAGCCCTGCATGGCCGAGAGAACCTGCCGAGCGCGCCCGGCGTCCCGCAGCCAGAGGGCCGCCCGCGCCTGGATACCCAGCGATATCGGGCTGTTGATGCCCATGGGATCCGCCGCGGCGGCCTCGGCTGCCTCCCGCCAGGCGGCCTCCAGGTCGCCGGCGACGAGGCTCACCATCGAACGGGCGTTCAAGTAGGTCGTCCGCTGGGAGATGTACTCGGTGGTACGAATCTCTTCGGCGTGCTGATCGAGGAGGGCCGAAGCCTCTGTCAGATCACCCGTGAAGGCGGCCAGCAGCGCCTGCAGGTAATCGAACCAGCCGAGGTGACTGCCGTGCAGCTCCCGCTGAGCCAGTTCGGCAAGAGCGGCTCGGGTGTCGCCCCATTGCCCGAGATAGGCCGAGGTCTCGGCGGAGTTGAGCAGGTTCGTCAGTTCGAGGCCTCGCAACCCGGCGCGCCTCGCCAGCTGGGCGGACACGAGGGCGGCGGCCAGGGACTCGCGAGGGTCGTCGTCGAGCACGAAGACGCTCAGGCCGATCCAGGCGGTGGCTTCCTCCCGGAGGGCGCCGGCTTCGGCGGCCAGCACGGCCATGCCGCGAGCGAGCATGACGGCTTCCCGGTGGCGACCGAGGTTGTAGAGCGCCAGAGCGCGCCGGCCGATCGCCCGCGCCAGCAACTCGGTGTCGTCGAGCCGCTCGGCGAGGACGAGGGCGGTTTCGGCCCAATCGAGGGCGCGGCCCGACTGGCCGATCCCGCTGAGGTCCTGCGCCAGCTCGCAGGCGAGCTCCGCCCTCACGCGCTCGTCGCCGTCGTCCCCGCTCGCCTCGAAGGCCGCCTCGCAACGCTCGATGGCCTCGGATTGGCGGCTCAGTTCTGCGAGCACCCGGCTGAGGCGGGCCGTCACCCGGCCGACGGCGTTCTTGTCGCCGGATGTCTCGTAGTGGGTGACGGCCTCCTCGAGCCTGGGGAGCCCCCGGTCGTACACCGAGGCGCGGGTAGCCGCCTCGCCGGCCGATTCGAGGATGGCCGCCCGGTCCGCCCCGGCGCCGGTCACCTCGAGCGCCTGCTCGAAAAAAGCGAGGGCCTGCTCGGGCGAGCCGAGGGAGAGAGCCCGTTGGCCGGCTCGCGTCAGCCAGTCACGAGCGTCGGCGGCGACGGCGGCGGCCTCGGGCCCTTCGGGGGCGGCCCGGTAGGCTTCCACGTAGTGAGCCGCCACGAGCCCGGTGAGCTCCTCGTCCTCGAGGGACTCGAGGTGGCGGGCGACGGCGAGGTGCTTGGCGCTGCGGTCCCGCCGGGAGAGGGTGGCGATGGCCACCTCCCCTATGAGTCCCTGCACGAAGCCGTACTGTCCCCGCTCCGGCGAGCGGGGGTCTGTCTCGAGGGAGAGAAACTCCTTGCGCACGAGGTCGCGCAGGTGTGCCTCCAGCGCCGCCTGGTTGCCGCCGTTCAGGGTTGAGAGGGCTTCGGTCGTAAAGGTCGTCCCGAGGACGGCGGCGTCTTGGAGGAGGGAGCGCTGCTCGGGGGAGAGGGCATCGAGGCGGGAGGCGATGAGCGCCTGCAAGGTCTCGGGTATCTCGAGGGAGCCGATGTCACCCGTGACGCTGTAGGTGCCGTCGCGCTGAAGGAGGACGTCCCGGTCCACGAGCATCCTCACCGTCTCGACGGCGTAGAGGGGGACCCCTTCTGCCCGCTCGAGCACGCGGGCGGCCACGTCGTCAGGGAGGCCCTGCACGAAACCGTCGATGAGCGCCCGCATGGCGTCCTCGGAGAGGGGCTCGAGGTGGAGGGACGTGAAGTTGCGCAGCCCGGCTCCCCAGCTGGGCCGCCGGTCCATCAGCTCGGGACGAGAGAGGGTGATGATCATGATGGGATGGTTTCTCGACCACTCGAGGATCGACTCGACGAAATCGATGAGACCGGGGTCCGCCCACTGCAGGTCCTCGAAGACCATGACGGTGGGGCCGACCGAGGCAATCCGCTCGAAGAACGTCCGCCAGGCCGAGAAGAGCTCCTCCCGATCACCCGGAGGGGCCTCGGCCAGCCCGAGGAGATGGGCGAGGCGGGGCTCCACCCAGCGCCGCTCCTCCTCGTCGGGCACGAACTCGGCCACGGTGGCGGACAGCTTCGAACGGGAGGAGGCGGCGACCTCGGACTCATTGATGCGGGCGCGCATCCGCACCATCTCGCCGAGCGCCCAGAACGTGATGCCCTCGCCATAGGCGGGAGAGCGGCCCTGATGCCAGTAGACGGTGTCGGCGAGGCCGTCGACGTATTTGAGGAATTCCCAGGCGAGCCGGCTCTTGCCGATGCCGGGGATGCCGGTGACCGACACGAGGCGGGCCCTGTGCTCCCGTTCGGTGGCGTGCAGGAGGTCCTTGATGAGACGCAGCTCCTCGTCGCGCCCGACAAAAGGCGGCTCGATGCGCTCGGAGCGCCCGACGCCCTTGCGCTGGGCGACCACGCGGGTCGCCCGCCACGCCTGCACGGGCTCCTCCTTGCCCTTCAGCGCGAGCGCGCCGACTTCTGCAAAGGCGATCGCCCCGGAGGCCGCCCGCCAAGTGGCCTCGTCGACGAGGACGGCACCGGCTGGGGCGACGCTTTGCACCCTGGAGGCGGAGTTGACCGTGTCGCCGAGGACCATGCCCTCGGCCACCTTGCCGATGGTGATGGCCACCTCACCGGTGACGACGCCCGCCCGAGCCGCCAGTTCGGGTATGCGCGCCTCGGCGCCGAGCTCGGTCACCGATGCCACGATGTCGAGAGCGGCCCGCACGGCCCGTTCGGCGTCGTCCTCGTTTGCCACCGGCGCTCCCCATACCGCCATGACGGCATCGCCGATGAACTTCTCCACGGTCCCGCCGTAGTGGCCCACTATGGCCTGGGCGCGTTCGAAGTAGAGCGAGAGCAGCTCCCGGATCTCCTCGGCGTCGCGTTTCTCCGCCAGCGGGGTGAACCCGACGAGGTCGACGAACAGGACGGAGCACAAGCGCCGCTCGGCAACCGGGTTGAAGCTTGGCACCGGCGCCGGCGCGGCTGGGGTCGCCGCCGTGTTGCCGGCCTGCACCGGCGAGGCGCCCGATGCGATAGGCGTTCCGCAGTCGCCGCAGAACCGCTTGCCCGGGGCCAGCTGAGCCCCGCATGCGGTACAGACGGCGGCCGCGAGCGGTCCACCGCAGTCCTCGCAGAACCGCTTGCCGTCCGGATTCGCACTTCCACAAGCGGGGCAGCGCATCGACACCTCCACATAGGCCCGTCGGAAGGCTACGACGCCGCCGGGTGCGGCCGCACGCTGCTCAGCCGCCGGGTGGGGCCGCACCCGGCTCAGGCTGGTGGGCCACACGCCGTTCAGCCGCCGGGTGGGGCCGCACCCCGCTCAGGCTGGTGGGCCACACGCCGCTCAGCCGCTGGCGAGGGAACGGAGACGGGCTACGGCGGCGGGAAAGGCGGCGACGAAGGCGCTGACGTCCTCGTCGGTAGTCGACCAGCCCACCGACAGCCGCAGCGAGCGGTCGGGGTCGACCCCCATGGCGGCGAGCACCGGGGACGGCTCGAGCACCTCCGACGAGCAGGCGGATCCGGAGTGGGCGGCGATGCCGGCGCGGTCGAGCGACAGCAGGACCGCCTCTCCGAGCACGCCGCCCACGCTCACACAGACGATGTGGGGGAGTCGGTGCGCGGCGTCGCCGAGCACCTCAACGTCGGCCACCGCCATGGCCGCCGCGACGAGTTCGCCGGTCTGCTTTGTCGCCACAGCTGCCTCCCGCCCGAGTGCGCCCGGCTGCAGTGCCTCGCAGGCAGCGGCGAAGCCGACAATTCCGAGCACGTTCTCCCCGCCCGCCCTCCGGGCGCGTTCCTCCGAGCCTCCGACGAGGAGCGGCGTCAGGCGCACCCCGCGCCGGACCACCAAGGCGCCGATGCCGGGAGGGCCACCGAGCTTGTGGGCGCTCACGGACATGAGGTCGACGCCGAGCTGACGAAACGACACGGGCACGTGTCCGACGGCGGCGGCAGCGTCGCAATGGACGAGCGCACCGGCCCGGTGGCACACCTCCACGACCTCGGTGACGGGCTGCAGCGTGCCGACCTCGTGGTTGGCGAGCTGACAGTTCACGAGGCCGGGCCGCTCTTGCTCCAACAGCTCCGTCAGCCTCGCCACGTCCAGGCGTCCCCTTGCGTCGACCGGCGTCTCCACGACTTTGCCGGCGCGCGCACACGCCTCCCGTACGCAGGAATGCTCGACGCCTGCGCAGACAACGGGCTTGCCGGGGCGGGCGCAGATCGCGCTCTCGACCGCCGTGTTGGCGGCCTCGGTGGCTCCGCTCGTGAAGACGAGGCGAGAGGGATCCGCCCCGACAAACCGGGCGACCGTCTCGCGGGCGGACTCGACTGCAGCGCGGGCCTTGCACCCCTCCTCGTGCACGCGCCCCGGGTCGCCCACGCCCCCCGGCGAGCCTGCCTCCTCCAGCCACTGCACCATCGCCCGGCGGGCCTCGGGCCGGATCGGCGTCGTCGAGGCGTGGTCGAGGTAGTGGCGCCCGCTCGTCACCTCAGCCGGCGACGGTGACGCAGCCGTCGTCGCCTTTTGCCCGCGAGGAGAGCTGCACGGCGACGGTGTCCCCGCACAGCACCGAGAGCAACCCCTCGACAAGACCGCGGTCTGCGGCGCACAGCACCGGGTTCTCGAGGGCGGCGGCACCGAAGGGGCAGTGGCCCCGCACGACCGTGTTGCCCTCGGCCTTGGAGGAGGCGTGCGCCGCGAACCCGTGAGCCGTCAGCGCATCGGCGACGGCCTGCATGGCCGATCGCACCGAACGGGATGCGTCCCCCGGCGCCATCTGCACGCCGAGAGTCCGTCCATACTCCGACCCGACCTGATGGGCGACGCGCTCGGCCTCGGCCGGATCCACGAGGGGCAACAGCCTCGCCAGCAAGAGCACGAGGAGGTCGTCGCGGTGGGAAGGCAGAGCCGACCGGTCGTCCACACGGGCCTTGTAGCGCTTGGACGGCCGCCCGACCCCGGCGCCGGCGTGGTCCACGAAGACCTGAAGGTGGCCCCCACTGGCGAGCTTGTCGAGGTGGTGGCGGGCGACGTTCGGGTGGAGGGCGAAGTGCTCGGCGACGTCGCTGGCCGATACGCCCTCGTTGTCGCGCACGAACAGGTAGATGCCACGCCGCGTCGAGTCCCCGAACGCGGAGGTGATCGCTTCTACGGCCGCCGAGAAACCCTCCTCATCGACTACACCGACCCGTTCACCCACACCGATATCGTACCGGGGCGCCCCGTGTGTCACCCGTGTCACCCGGAGCGGCGCCACTACACGAGACGATGGGACCGAAGGCACATGGCAGGCAACGAGGGACCCGAAGCCGGTGGCCTCGCCGCCGCCGTGGCGAGCGTCGAGGACCCGCGTCTGTTCCACACGATCGGGGACCTCGGGCTGCTGCGCTCGCTCCGGGCGGGCGGGCGCGCGACCGAGGTGACCGTGGCGATCCCCCGCTCCGGCCACTCGGCCCAAGACGAGCTGGCGGCTCGCATCGCCGTCGCCGTCGCACAGGCGGGGGCGTCCCCGGCCGACGTGCGCTTCGTCGAGATGACCGCGGACGAGGAGTCTGAGCTCGCCGCCCGCATCCAGGAGCTCGGCATCGGCGGAAGGGCATCAGGGGGAACCCTGCAAGGCGCCGGGCAGCGACCGGACGGGCGCCACGGCAACGCCGGACCGACGCCGCGGCCGAACCCGTTTGCCGACAAGGCCTCGCCTACGCGTGTGGTCGCCGTCGGGTCGGGCAAGGGTGGTGTCGGCAAGTCGAGCGTGACCGTCAATCTGGCCGTCTCCCTCGCCAAGGCTGGTCATTCGGTCGGGCTGCTCGACGCGGACGTCTACGGTTTCTCGGTTCCTTCCATGCTCGGAGTGACCGAGGCACCCACCATGCTCGGGCCGCTGCTGGTCCCGCCGGTGGCGTTCGGTGTGCGGTGCATCTCGATGGGTTTCTTCGTGCCGGAGGATCAGGCCGTGATCTGGCGGGGCCCGATGCTGCACAAGGCCCTGGAGCAGTTCCTCGTCGACGTCCACTGGGGGGCGCCGGACTTCCTCCTCATCGACCTCCCTCCTGGGACGGGTGATGTCTCGCTGTCCATCGCCCAGTTCCTGCCTCGGGCCGAGCTGATCGTCGTCACGACACCGCAGGCGGCGGCCGAGCGCGTCGCGCAGCGGGCCGCCATCATGGCCAGGCAGTTGCGTTTGCCGGTGCGAGGCGTTGTCGAGAACATGTCGGTCTTCGTGGCCGACGACGGCAGCCGCTACGAGCTCTTCGGCTCGGGCGGTGGTCAGCAGCTCGCCGACGAGCTCGGGGTCGGCCTGCTGGCCCAGATCCCGTTCGTGCCGGCGTTGCGGAGTGGCGGGGACATCGGTGTGCCTATCGTCGAGGCCGAGCCCGACGGCGATCTGGCGTCCGTGTTCGCAGCGCTCGCCGCCAAGCTGGTGGAGCTCGGTCCATCGCGGGTGTACCGCTCCGAGCTGTCGGTTCGCTGAGGGCCGTCCCTCTGGGGTCCGCAAACCAGACTGAGTGTTTGGTTCGGTCAACCTGGGCACACGGTGGTTCGGTCAACCTAGTGGTGCGTCGCGCTTTTGATCTGGCGGAGTGCAGCCCTTCCTCGTCGCACCTTCTCGATGATC
Source organism: Acidimicrobiales bacterium (assembly GCA_035623975.1). Classification (GTDB taxonomy): domain Bacteria; phylum Actinomycetota; class Acidimicrobiia; order Acidimicrobiales; family Bog-793; genus JAKACA01. The sequence continues at coordinate 11,007 of DASPSK010000044.1, forward strand.
TCTCCGGCGGCCTTGTGCCAGATGAAGGGCTTTGGGTCCTCGTTCCAGTGCTCGGCCCACTGCTCGAGCGCCTC
>DASPSK010000464.1:0-5004 GCA_035623975.1 Acidimicrobiales bacterium
ATCAGCGCCTTCGTCGCTCCCGTCGGAGTCGGGGTGCAGCCCATCATCGGCCAGTCCTCGTTGTCGGTTGGTCACACGCTCTCCGCCAGCCAGCAGCTCACCTCCCCGAACGGCCTCTACTCCCTCGTCATGCAGGGGCACGCCGAATTGGTCGAGTACCTCGGCGATCGGCCCCTCTGGTCGACGAGCGACGTCCCGGCGTGGTTCTCCGACGCCAGCCGGCGCTCCGACCTCACCCTCCAGCTGAACGATGCCGCTGGCGTCACCGTGGACGGGCCTTACGGTCCGCTGCAGACCGAGCAACCGCAGACGGGCGTCCTCGATGCGAACGAGGCGCTCATGGGCGGCCAGCAACTCGTCTCCTCCAACGGCCTCTACACCCTCACGATGCAGAGCGACGGGAACCTCGTGGAATCCACCGCCGGTCTCCCGCTCTGGTCGACCGGAACGGCGGGTCACCCTGGTGATCGAGCCCTCGTCCAGACCGACGGCAACTTCGTCGTCTACAGCCCCAGCAACTCGGCAGTGTGGTCCACCCACACGCGCAGCCGCTCCGGCAACATCACCCTCGTTCTCGAGGCCGACGGCGACCTCGTCGTCAACGGTCCGTCCGGGTCGTTGTGGTCCAATAACGTCTGAGTCCGGGCGGCGTGGGCAGCCTGGGCGGCGTGCTCGGTCCGGCCGGCAGGCCCGGTCTGTGGCGGCGCCGTGCGCTCGCCTTGACCGGCGCGTGCGAGCGAGTGGCTCAGCCTCTCGCCGCCGGCGTCAGCGCCGGCGAACCGGGTAGCAGGGAGATCCGCTCGCGCAGATAGGGAAGGGGCACGCTCGGGTCGGCGGAGTCGATCTCGCGGCCGAGACGGTGGCCGTCGAAGATGGCGTCGGCCGGAATCCTCGGCGCCACGCAGTCCCCGACCCGGTAGAGGCCGACCACGCCTTCGTCGCGCAGGGCACCCCAATCCGCTTCGAGCTCCCGGTAGAGGGCGTCATCGGAACGGCGCTGGGTCACGAGGACGACGCCGTCGACGGCGAAGGAGAGCGGTTCGCCGAATTCGTCCTCGCCAAGCGCTCCTTCGGGCCCGATGGAGGACAACGTCACGCCTCTTCGGAGCTTCACGCCGCAGTCGTGCAGCCGCTGCCGCAGCATCGGACCCTCGAGCGTCTCGTCGCACAAGGGCGCCACCTGTTCGAGGCACGTAACGAGCTCGACGTCGTAGCCCTCGATGGCCAGGAGCTCGGCCACGCCCGCCGCCACGAAGTAGCCCTCAGCGTCGTACACGAGGACGCGCTCGCCTGCGGGGCGGCGCCCGCTCACCATGACGTCCTCGGGGACGAGCACGCGTTCGCGATGATCGAGGGCGCCGGGAATGGGGGCATGGGTGGCGGCGCTGAGACCGTCACTCGACCACCGCGAGCCCGTGGCGAGGACGACGAGCTCGGCGCCGTACTCGCGCACCTGCGAGGCCGTGAGGCGAACGGACCTGATCACTTCGACGTTGGCCAGCCGGTCCAGCTGGACCACACGCCAGTTGACGACTCGAGCCCACTCGCCGAGGCCGGGCAGGCGGGGGATCCAGCTCATGCAACCACCGAGCTCGGCCGCCGCCTCGACCAGGTGCACCCTGCGCATCTGGCGCTTGGCGAGCGTGATGGCGCACTCCATCCCGGCTGGGCCACCCCCGAGGACGAGTACGTCCAAGTCTGCGTTGGCCGCGCGGGAGAATCGCTCGGGATGCCAGCCCCGGCGGTACTCCTCGCCGGCTGTGGCGTTCTGCGTGCAGCCGATGTGGTGGAGCTGCTCCGACTTCATGACGCAGACGTTGCAGCCGATGCACTCGCGGATCTCGTCGTAGCGCCCCTCCTCGATCTTGTTCGGGAGGAAGGGGTCGGCGATCGAAGGTCGGGCCGCGCCGATCAGATCGAAGGCGCCCGTGCGAACGATCTCGGCCATCAGGTCCGGGCTTGTCAACCGGCCGACTCCGACGATCGGACGCGTGGTCGCCTGCCGGACCTGCCCCGTCCATTCGAGCTGGTACCCCTCCTTGAAGAAACGGGAGGCGCCCGAATCCTTCGACCAATCGTTGATCGATCCGATCGTGAGATCCCACAGGTCGACGAGGTCGTCGGCCGCTTGAACGAGCTGAAGGCCTTCGTCGAGCTCGACGCCGGCGGGCCCGAGGGCGGCCACGGCGACGCGGCAGGCGAGGGCGCAGTCGTCGCCGACGGCGTTTCTTACGTCCTCCAGCAGCTCGAGCCAGAACCGCGCCCTGTTGACGAAGCTGCCCCCATAAGAGTCTTCCCGGTGGTTGTAGAAGGGCGAGAGGAATTGCATGGGCAGGTATGAGTGGCCGCCGTAGACGTAGATGATGTCGAAACCCACGTCGCGGGCGGCGCGAGCAGCCCGCACCCACTCGGCCTTCACTCGTGTGATGTCTGCCTGCTCCATCGCCTTGGGCACGATGTGGGCGTTGAGGTCACTCGCCAGCTGAGAGGGCGCGAGCGTCCAGGCGCGTGCTTCACCCCCGTAGCAGTGCGCCCCGGAGTGATGGAGCTCGATGGCCGCAAGCGAGCCGAACTCGTGGGCGCGTTCTGCCATGAGACCGAGATTGGCAGCATCCTCGGCGTCCCAGAGGCGAGCCGAGATCCAGGGCGACTCGTCGGACTCCAGGCTCACGGGGGCGTACTCCGTCGAAACGGCCGCCCAGCCGCCTTCGGCCTTGACACCACGATGCTCGGCTTGGGAGAAAGGCTTCACGTCGCCGAGACCCGAGCAGTGCGGCACCTGGTAGAAGCGGTTGCGGAGGACCTTCGGGCCGATTCTCAGCGGCTCGAAGAGGATGTCGTGCCGGGGGTCCCTCCGCGTTCGCCTCACCATGACGCCTGTGTCCTTCCTCTGTCGCTTCCCCGTCGCCACGTGCCTGCTTGGGAGGGCGGAGCTCCCGGTCTCATCCTCGCACGGAGGAGCTCAGGCGTCGACCGTTGCCCCGGACCGGAGAGAGGCGGGCCGAAGAGGTGACGCGCAAATCTGTGGCTGTGTAGCCGTGGCTTCAGGCGCGATGGAGGCGAGCCGAGGTGAGCACACGCTCGGTCGAGATCAACCAGAGGTCGTGGTGCGCGTACGCCGGAGAACGAGCCAAGCGGGGAGAGTCGTCGAGGGTGATGGCCTCGTTGTGCTCGACCTCGGCCCGCACCGGTAGCCAGCTCAATCGGCGCAGCTCGTCCTCGACGGCCACCCACGAGATGGCGTTGTTCACATGTCCCCACACATCCAGGTCGCTCGAGCGAAGCGGCCAGCCCGCCGCCTCGGAGACGGCTTCAGGGGGCGGGGGCGGCAGTGACAGCCTCGCCGAGACCCGCCGGCCGCCGGTCGAGGGCACGTACACGCGCTCGAAGAGCTCGCCGACACGCGTCGGCCGTCCGCTGGCGACATCCATGGCGATCCAGACGGCGGAGGCCTGTAACATCCCGCCGGCGTCGCCGATCACCGTCGTGGTGCGTTCGGCCCATTTGGCGGCGCTCGCCGAGCAGAACGTCACGAGCCGCAAGCGCTCTCCGAGCACCGGGAACTGTCGCACGCTGACGACGCAGCGGCGAAGCAGCCAACCGATGGATGCCGGCCAGCCGGCCTCACTGGCGTCGTCTTCGGCGACATCCTGCAGGCAGCGGGCGATGGCATCGAGGCGCATGCGCCGGTCCGGAGTCGAATCGCCGAGTCTCACTCGGTACTCGGCTGCGAAGGTTCGGCCGCGTTCGGGCATGGGGAGATACACGGGCGGCTCCCTTCGACGTCGGGTAGTGAACCTTACGGACCGGAACCTCGGGTCACGTTCCTGGCGGCTGCGACCGCTGAACCCCCGCGTGAATTTCGTCACGGCACCTCCTCGGGAGCGGACGTTATGGGATGATTCCGAGCACCCACACCCCGTAGGAGAGGAGCAGCCCGTGCGCTGGAACCTTCCGCCCGACCAGGTCCCAGAGGCATGGTTCAACGTCGTCCCGCGCTTGGCGACGCCGCTCGAGCCGCCGCTGCACCCGGGCACGCGGCAACCCGTCGGCCCGGACGACCTGGCGCCCTTGTTCCCGATGGCCCTGATCGCCCAAGAGGTGTCGGCCGAGCCCTGGATCGACATTCCCGGCGAGGTCCTCGATGTCCTCCGACTGTGGCGGCCGACCCCTCTCGTGCGTGCCGAGCGGCTCGAGCAGTCGCTCGGAACTCCCGCCCGCATCTACTACAAGGATGAGTCCGTCTCCCCGGCCGGGTCGCACAAGCCGAACACGGCCGTGCCGCAGGCCTTCTACAACAAGGCCGAGGGCGTGAAGAGGCTGACGACCGAGACCGGCGCGGGCCAATGGGGAAGCGCCCTCGCCTTCGCCACCGCCCTCTTCGAGCTCGAATGCATGGTGTACATGGTGCGGGCGTCCTACCTGCAAAAGCCGTACCGGCGGGTGATGATGGAGACGTGGGGCGCCCAGGTGGTCCCCTCGCCGGTCGATCAACCGGATCACCCCGGCTCGCTCGGGCTCGCGATCAGCGACGCCGTCCGGGACGCGGCTACGAGCGAGGACAGCCACTACTCGCTCGGGTCCGTCCTCAACCACGTGCTCCTCCACCAGACGGTGATCGGACAGGAGGCGAAGCGGCAGCTCGACCTGGCGGGGGAGCGGCTCCCCGACGTCGTGATCGGCTGCTGCGGCGGGGGGTCGAACTTCGGGGGCATCTCGCTGCCCTTCGTTCCGGACGCAGGCGTGCGCCTGCTCGCCGTCGAACCCACCGCCTGCGCCACGCTCACGACGGGGTCCTTCGACTACGACTTCGGCGACACCGCCGGGATGACCCCTCTGCTGCCGATGTACACGCTCGGGCACGACTTCATCCCCCCGTCGATCCATGCCGGGGGGCTGCGTTACCACGGGGACGCCCCCATCGTCTCCAACCTGGTGAAGACCGGGAGGGTCGAGGCGTCTGCCTACCCACAGTCCAAGGTCTTCGAGGCGGCCGTGTCCTTC
>DASPSK010000471.1:0-4328 GCA_035623975.1 Acidimicrobiales bacterium
CAACGGGCGGGCCGCTCAGGAAAGGCCAAGGCCGCAAGTCTGAGATGCACGATCCTGGGAAGTCAGACAGGCCCGTAATACCTGCGAGGCCGCCGAACAACGCCGGGCGACCGGTTGCGGAGGTGGCGGAGGAAAGGGGCCTGGCCGAGGGGAACACGGACGACCCGACACGTCCCGGACGCAGTGCCGGACAAGGCGTGCCAAGCGGGTTGGATCGTGTGCGAGAAGTGGCACGAAAGGACAAGGACGCAAGGTTCACTTCACTGCTGCACCACGTCGACCTGCCTCGCCTCTGGGCGGCTTATGTGGCAATCAACCCGAAGGCTGCTCCAGGAGTCGACAAGGTGACATGGGAGGCATACGGCGAGGATCTCCGGGCGAACCTCGAAGACCTGCTCGCTCGTGTGCACAGCGGTGCCTACCGGGCAAGACCGACTCGCAGGGCCTACATCCCGAAGCCGGACGGGCGACTCCGCCCGCTCGGCATTGCCGCCTTGGAGGACAAGATCCTCCAGCGGGCGGTGGTCGAGGTGTTGAACGCCATCTACGAGGAGGACTTTCTTGGATTCTCCTACGGGTTCCGACCGGGGCGCAGCCCGCATGATGCGCTCGATGCGCTCGCCGTCGGGATCGGCAAGAAGAAGGTGAACTGGATACTCGACGCTGACATCAGCGACTTCTTTTCCCGACTTGATCATGTCTGGATCAAGAAGTTCCTCGAGCATCGCATTGCGGACAGAAGGATCCTGCGTCTCATCGACAAGTGGTTGAGCGCAGGGGTCATCGAAGACGGGGAATGGTCGGAGACGACCGGGGGATCACCTCAGGGAGCATCGGTCTCACCGCTGCTTGCCAATGTGTACCTCCACTACGTCTTCGATCGCTGGGTCCAGCAATGGAGGAGAAGGCACGCCCGGGGCGACATGATCGTCACCAGGTTCGCCGACGACTTCATCTGCGGCTTCGAGCATTTCGATGATGCGAAGCGGTTCCTAAATGACCTTCGTGAGCGATTTGCGAAGTTCAACCTGGAACTGCACCCCGAGAAGACGCGCTTGATCGAGTTCGGCCGCTATGCGGTCGAACGACGGGCCAAGCGAGGCCTGGGGAAACCGGAGACCTTCGATTTCTTGGGCTTTACGCATATCTGCGCAAAGAACAGGAACGGACAGTTCTGGTTGAGGCGTATCACCATCTCGAAGAGGATGCGGACCAAGCTCAAGCAGGTCAAAGACCAGCTGAAGCGACGTCGGCACTGGCCCATACCCGAACAGGGCAGATGGCTAGCAAGCGTGGTGAGAGGTCACGCCGCCTACTACGCCGTGCCCGGCAACAGCGATGCGATAGCAGCCTTTCGCAAACAGGTCATCAGGCATTGGTGTCGTTCGCTTCGCAGACGAAGTCAACGAACTCGCCTCAGCTGGGAGCGGATGTACCGCATCTCTGCCCGATGGCTGCCTCCCGCCCACATCGTGCATCCTTACCCTGAAGTGCGCTTCGCCGTTCGCACCCTAGGCAGGAGCCCAGTGCGGTAGTCCCGCACGCTGGGATCTGTCCGGGGGGCCGCCCGCAAGGGCGGTCCCTACCGGGCTACGCGGCCAGGAGCGATCCCGGATGCGCCGCCTCACAGCCGAGGTGGCCGGGTTCGGCACGTTGCGAGCGGGGTCGGGAATTTCGGATACCGGGCGCGCCGGCCGGTGTCCCGTAGATCCGCTCCCCCTCCGACGAGACCACATCTCTGACGTGTTTGCCACGTCGAGCGAGATTACGGACGAGCCATCCGCTGTTGAGCTCGGGCGAAGTCTTCGGCTCTGACCTCAGGACCCGATCCGCGCGGCCAGCTCTGCGCACTTGGTCGCGATGGCCGGAGCCCCGATGCGATCGGCACCGGCGATGGCCTTCTCGCTCAATTCCCGGGCTCGCTCCAGGTCCCCTGGGGCCCGGCGCTCGGCCAGGAGCTGGGCATGGCGCAGGGCCCACAAGGGCTGCAGGCCCACGGCGCCCGCCTGGCGCAGCTCGGTGTCGGTCTCCTCGAAGAGCTCGGCGGCAGTGTCGAGGTCGCCGAGCACCCACCGGCACAGCGCCAGCGCCCCGCACACCGGCATGAACACCCCCAGGTAGTAGTGGGCCCAGTAGTGGCGGTGCGAAGGGAGCGCCTGGACCACGGCGGCGGCCATCTCCCGGTCGCGGGTGTACCAGGCGATGCTGGCCCAGTGGACGGCGCCACAGGCCGGGAACGGCTCGACCATCACCCTGTCGATACTGGCTCGGTGGGCGGCCAGCACCGCTCGAGCCTCGTCGTGGCGCCCGGCGGAGGCAAGGGTGGCGGCATGGGCACTGTGCCAGATGAGCAGGCCAGAGAAGTGACTGGCGAAGGCGCCCACTTGGTCGGCCAGCAGGTCGTATTCGTCACGGTAGCTGGCGGCGGTGGCGATGTGCACCGCCCACCACGACGAGGCGTCTTGCTCGCCCAGGTCCTGGCCCCGGGCCCAGCACTCGTCGTTGCGGGCCAGGGCCTCCTCGATCCGCCCGTCGAGAGCAAGGAGGCGGATGGCGGTGGTCTGCATGATCCACTGCACGCTGGGGGCGGCCTCGGCGGACAGCGCCACGCCCTCCTCAGTGAGTTTCCGGGAACGGGCCAGGTCTCCGGCAGCGAGTAGGGCCGCCGACCAGAAGTAACGGGCGAGGGCCCGCAGGGCGGGGTCCCCGCTCCGATCGGCTAAGGCGGTGGCCTCCTCACAACGGGCCACGGTCTGCGGGAGGCGGTCGAGCGTCATCACTGAGAAGCCGGTGCGCACCAACACGTGGGCCAGGAGGTCGGGGTCACGCAGGCGGCGGGCGATGCGTTCGGCCTCCTCGGTCACGACCTGAGACTCCTGGAGATATCGGTTCTCGAAGACCAGGTCCGAGGCCAACAGGGCCAGCAGCTTGGCCCGTTCGGCGCTCGGCTCCGGCCCGACGGTTTCGAGAGCGGCGCGGGTCAGCTCGACGCGCTCTGAGTCGAGCACGCCCACTACGCCGAAGGAACGGGTGCTTCCCAGCACCGCTCGCACCAGCAGCCCCACCTCCCCGCAGGCGTGCGCCCGACGGGCGGCGGCCAGGAGGGTTTCTCGGTACTCCGGACTTCCCTGGTCTCGCTGGCACTCACCTAGTCCGATCTGGGCGGCCAGTTGAGGGGCTTCATCATCAGTGTCGGCCTCGTCGAGGACTTCAAGGACCTGGCGGAAGCGTCTCTCAGCGTCGGCCAGGGCCCGGGCGGCGAGGGACTGCTCGGCAGCTGATAGCGAGTAGCGGACCGCCCGCGTCAGTAGCCCCCCCTCGGGCCCGGCTTCCACGTAGTGGTAGGCGAGGGCCACCACGTCGTCGGGACGCAGCTTCTCCAGCTCCTCGGCCACCCGCCGGTGCAGGCGCCGACGACGGGTGGCCGACAGCTCCTCGTAGAGCGTTGCCTTGATGAGCGCATGGGAGAAGCGGTAGTGATCGGCGCCCATTTCGTCGATGATGCGTGCCGCAACCGCTTCGTCGAGTACGTCAAGCAACGTGGACTCGGTGAGGTCGGACAAATCGGCCAGCAGCTCCACGTCGATGTCGCGTCCGATTACCGCCGCGACCGACAACAACTCGTTGGCCGCGTTGGACAGCCGCGATAGGCGACGGCCGATGACGTCGCGCACTCCCTCAGGGACCGACAGCGTCCCAGGGTCGGCCACCACCCACCGACCATCCCGGCGGACGACCGCCTCGGTCTCGACCAGGTGGCGGAGCACCTCGGTCACAAAGAAGGGGTTGCCCTCGGTCTCGGCGTACACGGCGTCGGCCAGCACCCCGGTCTCCTCGTCGAGGTCGTGACCGGCGGCCGTGGCGATGAACTGCGCAACTTCGGCCTCGCTCAGGCCGCTTACCGGATACCGCTCGACGACCGGCAACCTGCGCAGGTCGGCCAGGATGCTGGCCAACGGGTGGGACCGGTCGATGTCCGTGTCGCGGTAGGTGCCGACCACGAATAGCCGGCAGTCCTCTCCTGAGCCCACGGCCGCTCGCAGAACATGGAGGAGCAGGACGAGGGTGGGCTTGTCGGCCCAGTGCAGGTCGTCGAGGACCAACACGACTGGGACGTTCGAGGCCAACTCACCCAGCCACGAGGCCGTGGCCTCGAAGAGCAGGTGCTCCTCCGAGCGCGGGTCGGAGCTGATAGGGCGGCCCAGGTCAGGGCAGCGCTCGGCCAGCTGCGGGAGCAGGCGCACGAGCTCGCCGCTGAGCCGTCCCAGAACCGGCTCCGCCGTCTCCTGGGTATAGAAGTCGAGCGCCTCCATGAAGGGTTGGTACGG
>DASPSK010000481.1:0-2701 GCA_035623975.1 Acidimicrobiales bacterium
TCGTAATTCGTGATGAGCCTGAGCTCTTCCAGGACGTCGCTGCGGAGGTTCTGGGCGTCGTCCACGATCAAGAGGGGCCGTACCTTGGTCTCGAGGCAGAGCCGAGTGACCTCGGCACGGATCACCCGGTAGAGCGAGGCACGGCTGCGCTCGGTGGGCAGGCCCATCTCCCAAGCGATGGACTTGTAGATGTCCATGACGTTGCCGGTGGAGAGCGGGACGTAGAAGACGCGATGGAGACCGGAGTGGAGGGAGGCGGCCACCTTGCGACAGAGCGTGGTCTTGCCGCCTCCCGGCTCACCGGTGATGAGGCCGATGCCCCGCAACTCGAGGAGGTAGCGCAGGCGCACCTCCAACTCGTTGGCGGCGGCGGAGCCGAAGAGGTCTTCGACGGCGATGTCCCTGGCAAAGGGGTGGCGGGAGAGTCCGAAATGCTTGCGGTACACGGTCAGTCCTCCTCTGCCAGGTCGGCGAGGCGAAGGCCCGCCGGCGTCTCACGCTTCACGAAGCAGTTGGCGTGGAGGTCCACGACCTTGGCGGTCTGGGCGAGGCTGCCCTTGAGCCAGATCTGGACTGGGCGGCCCGGCTGGGTGGGGTCGTAGCGGAGGATGACCGACTCATCGACCAGCGCAGCGTCGACCTCGTAGATGACGCCGTGGAGGCTGACCGTCCGGTCCTTGGCGACCTTGCGCCTCTCCTCGTGGAGGAAGAGGTCGTCGATGTCGCTGCCGAGGAAGCGGACCTCGTCGGCGAGAGCCGCCCAACGGTCGAGGGGTGTGGCGCCGTCGAGGCCGCGATGCGGAGAGCGGTGATATTCTCCCTCCACCCAGGACCAGAGCCGCCGGTTGAGGGTGTCGAGGCTGTGGAGGTCCGCGGGCGTGAGCCGCGTCAGGAGCATCATCCGGCAGGTCCTAAACCACCTCTCGATCTTTCCTTTTGCCTGCGCGTGATAGGCGCGAGCATGGATGAGCGTCACCCCCAGTTTGGCGCAGACTACCGCCAGATGGTGGGACTTGAAGGCACTCCCGTTGTCAACGAACAAGCGCCGGCACACACCTCGCCTGAGCACCGCCTCCTTGAGCACCGGCAGGAAGGCGGCGGTGTTTTCGGAGAGGGCGAAGGCGGCGTAAGGGATGACCCGCGTGGCGTCGTCGATGAAGGCGATGAGGAACGTCTTGCGCTTCTTGCCGGCCACGGAGACGGCCGGGCCGTGCATGACGTCGCTCATCCACAGATCGCCGGCCTTCTCGAAGGAGAAGCGGCGGTGGTCCTTGGAAGTGGGGTCGCCCGGCTGCTTCTTCATGAGCCCGGCGCGCGAGAGGAGCCGGTGCACCGTGCTCGGTGCGAGCTGCAGGCCCCCCGGCACCTTGCCTGAGGCGAGCGCCTCCTGGATGACGAGGTTGACTGAGAGGGCGTGATTGTCGTCCTTGATCGAGACGAGTAGGTCCGTCACCTCCTGTGGCAGGGCGTGCGACTGGCCCTGGTCGCAGCGGACTCGTGGTTTGAGCGCGTCGAAGCCACCCTGGCGGTACTGGCGGAGCCAGCCGCGGATGGTCTCCGCGGCCACGTGGGTCCGCAGGGAGCCGGGGATCTTGTACTCGATCTCCGCCTTCTCCCTGAGCCTCGCGTAGAGCCCTTTGCTGCCGGGCTCGAGGTGGACGAGGTCCCCGATCAGCCCGTGGCGGAACAGGGCGACCTCTTCCGAGTGCTGCTTCTCTTCATCGATCACGGTTGGTCTCCATCGTTGTGGCCCCAGAAGTGGGGCGGCCGACGGGACTACCGCTTGCCGGCAGGTGGGTCCGGCCCCTCATCGTGTTGGAGTGCGGTGGGCGAGGGCCTCCGGCGCAGGGGCCGGGGCCCGAAACCGAGCGGTGGTGGCAGCGCGGCGAGGTGTGACGCCGTCAGGCCGCGCAGGCAGACCAGGGCCGACTCGGCCTTGAGCGCCGAGCGGAGCGAGGTGACGGTGGGCTTACAGCCAACGAGGAGAGCAGGCAGTAGGCCGATAGCGGCAGCGAGCCCGGCGTGGACGAGATGGACTCTCCGGCGCAGCCAACGCACGGCCCCGGGGAGCTCGATGTCCGGCCGAACCAACTCGCTCGCCGCCTCCAGCGGAGCCCCTTCCGCCACGGCCACCGCTGCCTCGACCTCGGGCAGCGAACCCGTCAGCCGCGAGCAGAGGAACTCCGGAAGTAGGCTGACCGTGGTCCGATTTACCGGACAGCGATTCCGGGCAACCCGGCAACCGACTGGCCACACCCGGGAGTAGCTCCCGTGGCCAGTGAAGCCGCAGCCACCCTCCGGGTGGAATGGGCAAAACGGCAATCTTGCCGACTGCCACGCCCTCTGATTAACGTACTCCTCGCTGGTGAGCCCGGTGGCGAACCGAACTTGCACCGGCCGGGCCCGCACCGCTGACCACGGTGGCGGGCCGAAGTTTTTCCAAGAGGCCGGGCCCCATGCCCAGCGCGGCGGGAGCCTCGCTCAGGATCAGGCGGTGGGAAAGTTTTCGGCCCGCTCCGCCATCCAGGGTCCGCCACCGCCTGCTCCCACGCGGCGGCGGCCAAGACCGAGTAGCAGGAGCCGGGGGATCACGAACCTACGTGAGAGCCGACACACGGTCGCGGCCGAGCGCACTGTTCACAGGGACCAAGCCATCCCCGAAGAGAGGACCCGCCCGATTTCGGCATCCCGCGATGGCGAA
>DASPSK010000488.1:0-9215 GCA_035623975.1 Acidimicrobiales bacterium
TCGCACTCGAACCGGACACGGGCATCGTCACCGCCTGTGCCATCACGCCGGCCAACCGGCCCGACGGGCCGACCGGTCTACAGCTCGTCAAGTCCGAGGAGCCGAGCGAGCTCCTCGCCGACTCCGCCTATGGCTCGGGAGCGACCCGCACCGCCCTTAAGGGGCCGCGCGGATAGGCGCTGGTCATAGGCCTTGACGCGGACCATCCACCGGTCGTTCGGTTGTCCCGGCTGTGATGTCGGGTGCACCCAACCACGCGACACAGTGGAGGTCCCCTACATCATGCGCGCGCTCGAGCCCGAAGTGGTACATGCCGTCTGGGCTGCGGTGGAAGGCCTGTTACCGGTCCGCAGGGACGAGCACCCGCTCGGCTGTCACCGGCCACGGATCGCCGACCGGGTCTGCTTCGAGGCGATCCTCGTCCGCCTCGTGACCGGCTGCAGCTGGGTGGACGCCGAGCAGCTCGTCGGCCGGGCGGTCTCCGACACCACCCTTCGCATGCGACGAAACGAGTGGATCGAAGCCGGAGTGTTCGACCGCCTCGTCGAGGAGGCACTCGGTGCCTACGACAAGGTGATCGGCCTCGACCTCTCTGAGGCTGCCGTCGACGGCTCGCTCCACAAAGCACCGGCAGGCGGTGAGGGAACAGGGAAAAGCCCGGTCGACAGGGGCAAGCTTGGATGGGAGTGGTCCCTGGCCGCAGATCGCCACGGCATCTCATCGGCTGGACGACGGCTGGTGCGAACTGCAACGACTGCGTCATGCTGCCCGCCACGGTCGCCGAGGTGGCCATGCGGGGGCTGCTTGCCGAGATCGAGACACTCCACCTCGACCGCGGTTATGACAACCCCGTCGTTCGCGCCGAGGTGGCAGCTGCGGGCATCGAGGACCTTGTCTGCAACCGCCGCCGTCCGGCGCGCCCGACCCGACAACGGCCACAGCGCGAACCGCTCGGCCTGCGATGGGCGATCGAGCGCACGAACTCGTGGCTGTCGAACTTCGGCCAGATGCGCCGGAACACCGACCGCCGCCCGGTCCATCGCCGTGCTCAGATCGCTCTTGTCATCGCCCTGCTGCTCACCGCCAAGCTCATCGACTGGCGGGACCGCTGGGCGTTCTGACTGCGCCTATCCGCGCAAGCTCTAAGCGGGCCCTCGGGAGCGTCCCAAGGAGGGCACGACACCTGTTGGCCAAGGGCCTGTCCAGCGCGACCGGATCTTCCCCCTCAACTCCGGCTCTTCGGTACGGGCTTACCCCCGAGGACCCTCCCAGACCTTACGCGCCGACTCGCCGCCTGAAAAGCGGATTGTCCGACACTCTCGTAGAAGAGTGGCGCGACCGGTGGCGCCGGACGGCCCTGCTCATTCAGGTAGGTCATGGGCCATGCTACCGACGAGGCCCCCGGCTACCCGAGAGCGAAGCCGTGCGCGGCGCCGAGACGCCCGTTCAGTTGCTGGTGGTGGTTGTCACACTTCCGGCAGATGGGTCGATCTCTGGGAAGTAGTACGCCAACCCCGACATCGCCACGGAGTAGGTGGCACCGGACGGCTTGAGCACGTTCACGCCGGCCGCTCCAGCAGAAACTGGCGAGGGCGTGAAGGAGGTAATCGTGACGAGCCGAGCGATCATCTTCGGGTTGTAGATCCCGTTCAGGAAGGCGATGCAGTTCTGGCGCGGGCCCTGGATCGTCATCGTGAGAGGGATGGTGTCGACCGGCGTGCCGACCACAGTGGTGTTGTCCGAGAGGGTGACGAGGTGGACGCTCGTTGCGTTCGCCAAGTCCGCCAACTCCGTCGTGAGCTGCGGCGCCTCGGGCAGCGGCGGCACGGCCGCTGCGAACATGCTCAGATAGCCGGCGTACTCCGAGATCTTGGGAGCTTGAGCCTTATCGGTCTGCAGAGTCAGGTTCAAGGTGCTGAGCTGGCTTTCCAACTGTGACTGCTGAGCATTGACCGTGCTCAGTTTGCTGGCCTCCGGCGACATCCACAAGAACCACCAGAGGGCGGCGAGAACGAGCACGACCACGACCGGGATGATGACGGTCGGTCTCTTCAGGGCGTTGAGGTTCATCGATTGGAGGTTCACTTGCCCAGCACCTCGAATCTCGTCGCACGTGACGATGGAATCGTCCCGAGCACTCCCAACGTTGCGGTGTAGGTCACAACCCCACCCGTTCCTTCATTGAACGAGCTCCACGTGACGAGCTGAAGTGCGTTCGACTTGGCAAGCTGCGTGGCCCAGTTCTCGAAGTAGGCGTAGGCGCAGTTCGGAACCTGGCCCTTCTGGACGATCACGCATCCGTTGGCTGTGACGCCGACGGCCACGGTCGAAATCTCGGTCTCCGACCTCGGCGGGGGAGCGACGGCCCGACCGTTGGCTGAGGTCGTCGCAACCGGTGGCGCCGCGTCGGAGCCGGCGAACGAGGTGATGTAACCACCGCTCGGGGTGTAGTCCGTGACCTTGCCGAGCACAGCCGGCCAGTTCACCTCGTCGGCGACGATGGGCGTCAGCACTGCCTGATCCGAAGCGACCTCTTGGTACTTCTGTTGGGCCAGGTCGTACTTGGTGATCTCGAGGTTCGTAGCGGCGATTTGAGCCTTGAGGCTCGAGACGTTGTTCTCGGCGCTATGGACCGAGAGGTATCGGAGGACCCCGCCTCCGATCATCGCCAGCACGAGGACCGCTGCCGCCACGATGAGGACGCGGTCGGTACGCGCGCGCTTGCGTGCCTGGAGGATCTCCGGCGGCATGAGGTCGAGGGGTTTCACTCCCGGAGGCTCCGGGAGGGCCAGTCCGATGACTACGGCGCAGAGCGGGTCTCGATTGGCGATCTCGTCCGGCTTCAGGTTGGTGTCGATCCGCGAGAGGGCGCTTCCCCGCACGACCTGCGCCCGGAGGTTCTGCTGGAGCCGCTCGAGCAGACCGGAGAGTCGCGAGCCGCCACCGGTGAGGGTGACACGGCGGATCTCCGAGCGTCCCGGCAGCGTCGAGTAGTACTCGATGGAGCTGCGGATCTCCGCGATGAGCGAGGTGGCGGCTTCGTTCGCCGCCGTGGCGGCCGCTCGGATGTGCGGCCCCGACTGGTCGAGGTTGCGCTTGGTGGCCTCGGCGTCGTCGATGGGCAGGTCGAGGGCGCCGGCGATCGCAGCCGTGATCGTGTCGCCGCCCTCGGCGATCGTCCGCACGAAGTGGGGCACGCCCTCTTCGTGGACGATGACGGTCGTCAGGCCGGCACCGATGGCGACGATGGCCTCTGGTCCGCCCAAGCTGGCGGATGGGTCGTAGAGCGCCCGAATGAGGGCGGTGGACGTCAAGTCGATGCTGATGGGGGTGAGCCCGGCGGCTTGGACGGCATCGAGGAGCGGATCCACGAGGTCGCGGTGGGCGGCCGCCAGCAGCACCCGGCGAATCGCCGTTCCATCCGGTCCCGTCAGCTCCTCGAGGGGCCGTGCCGACATGACGGTCTTGTCGACGGGGAAGGGGATGACGTCGAGCGCCTGCAGCCGAACGGCCGAGTCCAACTCGCTGTCCGGGACGTGCGGCATGTCGAGCTCGCGAGTGATGGCACGCAGTCCGGCGATGCCGAGGTGCACTTCCTTGGCAGCGAAGTTGCCCTCGCTCAGGCACCTCTGGATGGCGGCAACGACGGCGGGGACATCGGCGATCGCCCCATCCACAACGGCTCGCGGTGGGAGACGGACCTGGCCAAGATTGACCAGCTTCGGTCGCCGACCGCCGAGGTTGACCTCGGCGATGCGTACGGCACTGTTGCTGATCTCTAGTCCGACTCGTTTGGACGCTCCGGGCGCCATCAGTGCACTCCTGTCCTACGTCGCCACCTCGCAGCGAGAGGATCCTTGGTACCTCTCGCTGCTCGGTGTCCTATGTTGACCTTGGTACTCAGCGTCTCTGTCCCGCATGCTCGATGACACGCGAGCTCCCGGGGCTCGGGGTCTTCACACAGGCCTGCAAACCCCAGCACAGATGTGTCGACATCTTTCGTGCTGGGCTTAAGCACTGCTGCCCTTCCTCTGGATGATTCCGTAGATGTCGAACATCGGCAGGTACATGGAGATGACGATGAAGCCGATGGCGCAGCCCATGGTGACGATCAACAGTGGCTCCAGCACTGACGTGAGACTCGAGATCGTCGCGTTGACTTCGTTGTCGTAGAACTCGGCCACTTTGTCCAACATGGCGTCGAGGGAACCCGATTCCTCCCCCGTCTCGATCATCTGCGTGACCATGACGGGCATGACGTCGTACTGCGAGAGCGTGGACGAGAGGCTCTGCCCCTGGCGAACGCCGTCCTGTGCGCCTCTCACGGCGTCTGCGACGAGCTGGTTGCCAGAGTTGGCCGCCACGATGTCGAGCGATTCGATGATGGGCACGCCCGCCGTCAACAGCGACGCCAGCGTGCTCGTGAAGCGTGTGAGGGCGACCTTGTGGACGAGGGGGCCGAACACGGGCGGCCTCAGCTTGAAGCGGTCCCAGGCGGCGCGGCCACTCGGCGTCGAGATCCACTTCCGGAACACGATGATCATGAGGATGACGGCTGCGACGACCACGAGGAGGTAGACGCTCGCGACGATGTTGGAAATGCCGATGACGATGCGCGTCGGCAGCGGAAGAGTCGCTCCGAGGGAGGCGAAGAGCTTCTTGAAGATCGGGACGACGAAGATCATGAGGGCCGTGACGATGACGACCACCAGGCACATCACGATCGCCGGGTAGGCCATCGCCGAGCGAACCTTCGAGCGCAGCTCGACCTGCTTCTCGAGGGTGGTGGACAGCTTCAAGAGGACCAGATCCAATGAGCCGCCGACCTCGCCCGCCTTCACCATGGCGATGTAGAGAGGGGGGAAGATCTTCGGGAGCTTCTCCAGGGCCGCCGACAGCAAGGTGCCTTGTTCGACGTCGGCTCGAACCTGCAGCATGGCCTCTCGCAGCGGCTTCGATTCGATCTGGTCAGCCAGCACGCCGAGCGAACGGACGAGGGAGAGCCCAGCTGCCACCATCGTGGCGAGCTGGCGGCTCATGAGGGCGACTTCCTTCAGCTTGACCCGGTCGCTGAGGCCGGGGATGTTGATCTCGCTCTTCAGGTTGACGCCCTTGACAGGCTTGATCTCCACGGGGGCGAAACCCATGTCGCGCAGCTTCGCGGCGACAAGGGCGAGGTTGTCTCCCTCGAGTTGCCCCGAGACGAGGCGACCGCTGCGATCGCGTACCTTGTAGTCAAACGTTGTAGTTGCCATCAACCAGCCTTTGTTCGAGGAGGGGCGTTCAGCCCTTCAAGTGGTCGCGAAGCTCCGATGGGTCGTGGCAGCGGTCGAAAGCGACCGCTTCAGTGATGCGCCCTGCCTTGACAGCTCGCGCAAGGCCCTGGTCCATCGTCTGCATGCCCTGGGCTCCACCCGTCTGCATGAGCGAGTAGATCTGGTGCGTCTTGGCGGATCGGATGAGGTTGCGGATCGCCGGACTGCAGACCATCACCTCGGCGACGGGGACACGCCCGAGGCCGGTGGAACTGATGATCAGCTGCTGTGTGACGACCGCCTCGAGCGAGCCCGCCAGCTGAATCCGAACCTGGTCCTGCTGGGCCGTGGGGAAGACGTCGATGATCCGGTCCACGGTCTGCGGGGCATCCTGGGTGTGGAGCGTGGCGAACACGAGGTGACCGGTCTCTGCGGCCGTGAGCGCCGTGGAGATCGTCTCGATGTCGCGCATCTCACCCACGAGGATGACATCCGGGTCCTGCCGGAGGACGTGACGCAGCGCCTCGGCAAACGACTCCGTGTCGGAACCGACCTCGCGCTGGTTCACGATCGCCCGCTGGTGAGTGTGGAGGAACTCGATCGGGTCCTCCACCGTCATGATGTGCAGCGGCTTGGAGCGGTTGATGATGTTGACGAGCGAGGCGAGGCTCGTCGACTTGCCGGAACCCGTCGGGCCGGTGACGAGCACGAGGCCGCGGCGCAGCTCCGCGAACGCCGCCACCACGTCGGGCAGGCCGAGTGAGTCGAAGGCGGGGATCTCGTGGGGGATGGCACGCAGGACTGCGCCCACCGAGCCGCGCTGCTGGAACACGTTCACGCGGAAGCGACCGACCCCGTGGATCATGTGGGAGGCGTCCAGCTCCTTGGTGGCCTCGAAGCGCTCCCGCAGGGCCTGCGTGAGGATCCGGTAGATCATCTCCCGGATCACCTCGTTGTCGAGCCTCGGCAGCCCTTCGATCGGCCGCAACGAGCCGTCGATCCGGATGCAGGGCGGCAGCTGGTTGGCGAGGTGAAGGTCGGATGCCCCGTTCTCGACGGCGTACGTCAACAGATCGTCGAGGTCCATGGAGGGCGGGCGGTCTCCCGAGAGGCCTTGCTCCTCCCCAAAGTCGAGATCTGCCATCGTGTCGAGGCCACCGCCGACGAGCGCCGGTGAGCGGCCCGCCATCGGAGCGCTCGGGGGAGGTGGGGGAGGAGGAGCCGCGCCGCCCATGCCGCCCGGCATGCCCGTGGGAGCCGGTGGCGGCGGTGGGGCCGGCGGCCCCGTCATGGCCGACGGCGGGGGCGGAGGCGGAAGAGGCGTGCCAGAGCCCTGGGCGGCGGCGGGAACGGTGTCTCTCGCCTCCGTGGGCCCGAAGCCCCTGTTTGCTCCCTGGCCGTTCGATCCTGTCGTCACACCGCCCTCCCCGCCGTTGGATTTGCCAGCCCCCGTCACCGCGACGGCGGGGGCGGGCTCTGCCGCCGGCGCGCCGAGGCGAGGGTAAACAGCCTCCATGATTCGTTCGATGCCACTCGGGTCCGCCAACACGCAACCGGCGATCTCGCGCTCGAGGAAGTCGGAAAGCCGGCGTATCTCGTCTGGCCCGAGCGGTTCGGCCGAGGCGAGGGTGAGGCGCTCGCCCTCGATGCGGTAGCCGATGGCTCCGATCTCGCGGGCGAGGACCTCTGGGACGAGCTTGAACGCCTCGCCCATGGGCCGGTCCTCGAAGATGTCGACGGCAGGCACCCCGGAGAGCTTGGAGAGCTCGTTGAGGGGAACCCGCGGGTCGAGCAGACCTCGCTGGGCGAGCACGGCGGCGACTGGCCGCCCGCGGTCGGCAGCTTCGGCGAGGGCGCTCTCGCCCACCTCAGCGGTGATCGTGCCGTCGGCCGTCAGAGCCGCCACGAGGCGGCGCGACCAATCAGAGGCGAAACGCGGACCAGAGGTACTCATGCCACCACCCGTATCACTTCCTCGAGGCTCGTGAGTCCGAGCGCAGCCTTGCGGAGACCATCGTGCCGAAGGGGCACCATGCCTTGTTCGACCGCCACCCGCCCCAGGTCGTCGACAGACGATCCGTGGATGATGCAGCGTTCGACTTCTTCACTCACCACCAGCAGCTCGTGCAGGGCGATGCGCCCGCGGTAGCCGGTGCGGCTGCACGCCTGGCAGCCGACCGCTCGCCGGAACCGCGGCTTGCCCTGGGGTGGAGCGTCCGATTCGTCCCAACCGAAGACCTCCAGCTCATCAGCGGTCGGATCGTGCGGTTCGTTGCAGTTGTCGCACAGCTGCCGGGCGAGTCGCTGGGCGACCACGCAGTCGAGGGCGGACCCGACGAGGAAGGGCTCCACGCCCATCTCCACGAGGCGCATCGGCGTCCCGGCGGCGTCGTTCGTGTGCAGGCTCGAGAGGACGAGGTGTCCGGTGAGGGCGGCCTCGATTCCGATGATCGCCGTCTCCTTGTCGCGGATCTCGCCCACGAGGATGATGTCGGGGTCGGAGCGGAGGATGGAGCGAAGGGCGCGGGCGAAGGTCAGCCCCGCCTTGTTGTTCACCTGGATCTGGTTCACGCCCGGGAGTTGGTACTCGACCGGGTCTTCGACCGTGATGAGGTTGCGCGCCGGCGTATTGAGCACGTTGAGGGTCGCATACAGCGTGGTCGACTTGCCGGAGCCGGTCGGGCCGGTGACGAGGATCGTTCCGTACGGCTTGCGGTACGACTCCTTGTAGCGCTCTTGCACCTCGGGCAGGAAGCCCAGATCCCCCAGGTCCAGCATGGCGTTGGACTTGTCGAGGATCCTCATGACGACCTTCTCGCCGTGCACCGTCGGGAGCGTGGCGACGCGGAGGTCGACCTCCCGGGAGCCGGCGTTGAGCGAGATGCGGCCGTCCTGGGGGACCCGGTGCTCGGCGATGTCGAGCTCGGCCATGACCTTGAGGCGGGTGGTGACACCGCCCTGGATCGCTTTCGGCGACCGCGTGATGTCATGGAGGACGCCGTCGATGCGGAAGCGGACTCGCAGGTCGTCAGCCGTCGGTTCGATGTGGACGTCCGATGCCCGTTCCTGCAACGCCTGGCGCAGGATGAGGTTGACGTATTTGACGATGGGAGCGTCGTCGGTGACAGCGTGGAGGTCGGTGAGCTCGACCTTCTCCGTCGCCGTGTCGGCTTGCCGCTGGCCGGCGGCGGCACGGGTCGCGGCGTCGCTGGCTTCCTTGTCGTGCCGGTACATCCGCGAGATGTAGTCGGTGATCTGGCGAGGGCTCGAAACGACGGTGACGATGTCGCGTCCGAGCACGGTGCGCAGGTCGTCCATGGCGAACACGTTCGACGGGTTCGCCATGGCGATGATGGGCACACCGTTGCGGTAACCGATCGCCAGGATCTGGTGACGCTTCGCCATCGCCTCGGGGATCGAGGCGATCGCCTTCAGGTCCATGGAGAAGTCGTTGAGGTCGACGAACTCGAGTCCGATCTCCTCCGCCATGGCGCGGATGAGATCCTCCTCGGTGACGAGGCCGAGCTCGGAGAGGATCTCGCCCAGCTTCCGGCCGGTGGCAGCGGCTTCTCGCAGGGCCGCCTGCATCTCCTCCGGGGTGACCTGGCCCGACTCGACGAGCAGCTTCGCCAGCGTCTGGTCTTGGCTGGCCCCCTCGCTCGGTCTCGCCGCCGCCGGCTCGCTCACCTCCGGCTCGTCTTCGTCCTCGGGCAGGAACTCGGGCGGCTGCTCCTTCGCGGCCGCCGGCTCCGCACGGCGGCCCTTCGCCCCAGCCGGCGCTGGCGGCGCTGGCGGCTCTGGAGGAGGCGGAGGCTGCGGAGGGGGGGCGGCCGACTTGGCCGGGGGGGCTGGCGCCGCGGCCGCGGCGGGGCCCGGCGCCTCCGGCGCCGGTGGGGTCTCGGGTGCGGCCGCCGCCTGGCTCGGCGCGGGTGCGGCCGCGGCCGCCTCCGGCTTCGGTTC
>DASPSK010000494.1:0-12012 GCA_035623975.1 Acidimicrobiales bacterium
GGATGCTCGCCCAGCAGATCGAGAACCTCCTCCTCACCCAGACACCCGTCATCTACGCGTACTTCTACGACTACCTGTCGGCTTCGCAGAAGGACTGCGTCGGCACCTACCCGACGGCCCAAGGGCAGTTCTTCCTCTGGAACGCCGGCCTGACCTGACGCGGCCACACGGTCGCACGGGCATGAGGGGCGCGCCGGCACGAGGGTCGCACGGGCACGAGGGCTCACGGGCATGAGGGGCGCGCCGGTATGAGGGGCGCGCCGGTATGAGGTGCAGCCGTTGACGTCGCCGGCCGGGACGGAGCCGGCGACGATCGGAGACGACACGACAGCTGCGCCGCACGACGCCCTCGGGCTCAGCGAGCGGTGGGCCCTCGCCAACCCGCGGTCGAAGGCACTCGCCGAACGGGCGCGCCGCGTCCTGCCCGCCGGCGTCACGCACGACGTGCGGCGGGCGGAGCCGTTCCCTCTCGCCGTCGAGCGGGCGAGCGGCGCCCACAAGTGGGACGTCGACGGGCACGAGATCATCTGCTACGTCATGGGGCACGGAGCCCTCCTCCTCGGCCACAGCCATCCCGAGGTCGTCGAGGCGGTCCGGCGCCAGGCGCCCCTCATGTTCCACCCCGGTGCCGGCCACGAGCTCGAGGCCGAATGGGCCGAGATGGTGGTGAGCCTCGTCCCCTCCGCCGAGACCGTCCGCTTCACCTCGAGCGGCACCGAGGCGGCCATGCTCGCCCTGCGCCTGGCGCGGGCGGCCACGGGCGGCCGCCGCGTGGTGAAGCTCGCCGGCCACTTCCACGGCTGGGGCGACCAGGTCTCCTACGGTGCCTACCCGCCCTTCGAAGGCCCGGACACGGCCGGTCTGCCTGCCGTGCTCTCCGACGCCGTGAGCGTCGTTCCCGCCGAGGCGCAGGCCCTCGCCGAGACGCTCCAGGCGGGCGACGTCGCCGCCGTCATCCTCGAGCCCTCGGGTGCCGCCTGGGGGACGGTGCCCTTCCCGCCGGGCTTGTTGGCATCAGCCCGGGCGCTCACCGAGGCGGCCGGCTGTGTCCTCATCTTCGACGAGGTCGTGACCGGCTTTCGCTGGTCGCCCGGCGGGGTGCAGGCACGCGCAGGGGTGACTCCCGACCTCACGGTCCTCGGGAAGATCCTCGCCGGCGGCATGCCGGGCGGGGCGGTCGCCGGCAGGGCGGACATCATGGGGGAGCTGGCCCTCGACCGGGGCGATCCCCGCCACGTCGGCCACCCCGGCACGCACAACGCCCACCCGCTCTCGGCCGCCGCCGGCATCGCCACACTGCGCCTCGTCGGCTCCGGAGAGCCCCAGGAGAAGGCGGACCGGCTTGCCGCCTCGCTCCGCCAGGGCTTGACGTCCGTGCTCGCCGAGGCGGGCATCCCCGGCCGTGCCTACGGTGAGGCGTCCACTTTCCACCTCCTCCTCGGCCACGACGAGCCGCCCGAAGAGCTCGGCCTCGAGGTGCTGAAGACGGGCGTGAGCCCCGAGTCCTTCGCCGAGCTTCACAACGGGATGCTGCTCGAGGGCGTGCAGCTCTTCCACGGGGCGGGTTTCTTGAGCTCCGCCCACAGCGAGGATGACGTAGCGCGAACGGTGGATGCCTTGGCGGCGACGCTGGCTGGCCTGCCGCCCGACACCGTGTGGTGAGCCACCTCGCCATCTCGGGTGGGAGCGTCGTCACACCGGCCGGCCTGCTCGACGCCGACGTGCTCACCGGCGACGGCCGCGTCGTGGCCCTCACCGAGCCCGGTGGCACGCCAGCGGGCGCCGTAGAGATCGACGCCTCCGGCTGCCTGGTCCTGCCGGGAGGCGTGGATCCCCACTGCCACATCATGGGAGACGTCGCCGCCGCCACGAGGGCAGCCGCCCTCGGCGGCACGACCAGCGTCCTCTCGTTCACGAACCCGGAGCCCGGTGAGAGTGCCGTCGACTGCCTCCTGCGTCGCCGCCAGGAGCTCCGCGCCGGGGGAGCCGCCGTCGACGTCGGTCTCCACGCCATGCTCTACGAACCGGACCGCTGCTCAGCGACCGAGCTGGACGCCCTCCGAGAGGCCGGTGCCTCCGGGGTGAAGGTCTTCCTCGCCTATCCCGAGCTCGGGATCATGTGGTCGACGAGGGGCCTCTTCGAGCTCATGGTGCTCGCCGCCGCCGCCCGCCAGGTGGTGCAGGTGCACTGCGAAGACGGAGAGGTGATCGCGGGCCTCGTGGCCGCCGCCGTCGCCGCCGGCCGCACCGGACCGCACGTGTTCGCCGAGACCCGCCCTCCTGCGTGCGAAGCCTCCGCCGTCGCCCGCGTGCTCGAGACGGCCGCCATCACAGAGGCGACGTGTTACCTGCCGCATCTGTCCTCGGCGACGGCGCTCGACCAGGTCCGCCTGGCCCGGCGGCGCCGAAGGCCGCACCTGTGGGCCGAGGTCTGCCTCCACCATCTCCTCCTCGACGAGAGCCGCTACGAAGCCGAGGACGCCGAGCGTTATCTCGTCTGCCCGCCGCTCAGGGCGCCCGCCGACCGTGAAGCCCTCTGGGCGGCGCTGGCCGACGGTACCCTCGACGCCGTCGGCTCCGACCACTCCCAGAGCCGCTCCGAGACGATCCCCGAGCTCAGCCCGAGCGGGCGCGGCTACTCCTACGGGATCGCCGGCATCGGTGCACGCCTCCCCCTCTTGCTGTCCCGGGGCCTCGCCGCCGGCGTGCCCGTCGAGCGCTTGGTCGAGGTGGCGGCCACGAACCCGGCTCGGGCCTTCGGCCACCATCCGCGCAAGGGCGTCATCGCGCCGGGGTCCGACGCCGACATCGTCATCTGGGACCCGGCCGGTGAGGCGACGCTGGCCACCGGCACCTTCGACGACGGGACCGGTGACAGCGTGTACGCGGGCGAGGCCGTGTGTGGCCGCGTGCGCCATGTCCTCCTCCGCGGCGAGATGGTCGTGCAGGACGGCAGCTACTCGGGTGCCGCCCGTGGCACCTACCTGCCCGCGCCGGCAGGCCGCTAGCTGCCGAGGCCCGAGGCGACCGCCTCAGGGACCGAGCTCGAGGATCACCTTTCCGAGCTTCGGGTTGGTGAAGCTCTCGTAGGCCGCCTCGGCCTCTTCGATCGGGAAACAAGCTGCCACCGGCACCTGCAGGCGCCCGCTCTCGAGGAGGGGCAGGACGTGGGTTTCGACGAGGCGAGCGGCGATCGCCTTCTCCTCGAGGGGGCGCGCCCGCAGCGTCGAGGCCCGCAGCACGGCGCGGCGCACCATGAGCTGGCGGAGATCGATCTCGGTCCGCGATCCGGCGCCCGTGCCGATGATGACGATGCGTCCCCCGACGGCGAGCGCTTCCAGGTCGGTGGCCAGGTTGGGCGCTCCCACCAACTCGAGGACGACGTCGTAGGGCCCGGCGGCGGTGACGTCGGCAGGGGCGACGACGGTGGCGCCGAAGGCGGCGACGGCATCGTGATACTCGGGCCTGCGCACGCTGGCGACGACGGTGGCGCCCGCCTGCACGGCGAGCTGAACAGCTGCCAGCCCGACGCCGCCGGCGCCGCCCGTCACGAGGAGCCGATGGCCGGCGCCGAGGCCGCACTGGGTGAAGAGGGCATCGTGGGCCGTCGTGAAGACCTCGGGGAAACCACCCGCCTGCAGGGAGGGGAGCGTTGGCGGCACCGGCATGGCGACGCGTTCGTGCACGACGCACAGCTCCGCCTGTGCCCCCCCGGCGACGATGCTCATGACCCTGTCGCCCACGCTGAAGCGGCGCACGGCACCGCCGACGGCGGCGACCGTGCCCGCGAACTCGAGGCCCGGGATGTCCGCCGGCGCCCCCGGAGGCGCCGGGTAGCCCCCGGCCCGCTGGAAGATGTCGGCGCCGTTGATCCCCGCCGCCTCGACGCGAACGAGCAGCTCCTCGGTACCCGGAGTCGGGTCGGGCCGCTCCTCGACCGAGAGGCCGCCGTCCTTGAACACGATGGCGCGCATGTCGTCTCCTCTTACTCAGCGGATGTCGGTTACTCAGTGGCATGCCGGTTACTCAGTGGCATCCGGGTGGCTCAGGGGCATGCGGGCGGGGCCACCCGGCCTCGCCCAACCGACTGTGGGCGTAGCACACCACCCGGGAAGCGTCCAGCGACCCGGCAGCCCGCCGACGGTGCCCTCAAATGCCGGGCGGCTCACCCTCCGCCCATTCGTGCTGGTGGCCGACCCACCAACGGGCGATGTCGGCCCGGCGCATGAACAACACGCCAGGCCGCTCGAGAGCCCATTCGAGAAAGTCGCGCACCGCCGAGGCGCGGCTCGCCTGCCCGCTCCAGCGCTCGTGCAGGCCGACGGTCATCATCCGCGGGGTGCCCCCGTCGGCTACCTCCTCACACAGATACTCCACGCCGGCGCGCAGGCTCTCGAAGAAATGACGGGGGGCGGAGTAGGTCGGCTCGAGGAGGTAGCGGGCGTCGTTGTAGACCTTCGAGTAGGGGACGACGAGCCACGGGGTCCCGCCCACGTCGGCGAAGTAGGGAAGCTCGTCGTTGCACGCATCGGAGTCGTACAGGAACCCGCCCTCTTCGACGAGCAGCTCCCTCGTGTGCACGCTCGGGAAGGAGCGCACGTACCAGCCGAGCGGGTGGCTCCCGGTGAGCCGCGCGAAGAACTCGACGGCACGCAGGAGGTGATCCCGCTCCTCTGCCCTCGTCATGGTCGAGCTCTCCGTCCAGCGGTATCCGTGCGGGAGGGCCTCGTGGCCGGCCCCGACGATCCATTCGCCGACCTCCGGGTTGCGCGCGAGGGCGACGGCCGAGGCTCCGACCGAGACGGGGACACCCAAGCGATCGAGGAGCCGGGCGAGCCGCCAGATCCCGACTCGACTGCCGAACTCGAAGTGGGTTTCGGTGCCGAGGTCGCGGACCCCCGGGCCGACCTCGTAGGGGTACTCGCCCCAGCTGTCGTTGCGACCGTCCTCGAGGTAGGAGTACTCGGCACCCGCTTCGTAGTTGAGCACGACGCTGATCACGAGGCTGGCGTCCTTCGGCCAGCGGACGGCGGGCGGGTAGCGACCGTAGCCGACGAAGTCCCGCGAGGGACCAGACGACACCGCCTCCGGTCGACCGGCCATGGTTCGGCTCCTCTCTGCGTGCGACGCCGAGGTAGCCTGCCCACGGTCCCGGCTGCTGCGCGCTCGACATCATGGCGCATCTCCCGGCGACGCCACCGCAAGGGCTCACCCAGGAAGGCGATCTGATGGACACGACCCGCGTCGGCATCGTCGGCACGGGATGGATCGCGAAGGAGCACCTCGGCGTGCTCCGCTCGCTGGACGGCGTCGAAGTGGCCGCCGTCTGCGACCTCGACGAGGAGAGGCTGCGCCCCTTCGCCGACGACGCCAGGGCTCGCGCCTACACCGACTGGCGCCGGCTGCTCGACGAGGAGGATCTCGGCGCCCTCTTCATCTGCGTGCCACCCCGCGCTCACCGCGAGACCGCCGTGGCGGCGCTCGAGCGGGGCCTCCCGATCTACCTGGAGAAACCCATCGCTCGCTCGCTCGACGACGCCGCCGCCATCGTGGCGGCGGCCGAGCGATCAGGGACCGTCTGCGCCGTCGGCTACCAGTGGCACGCGATCGACATCCTCGACGATCTCCGCCAGGTGCTTCACGGCCAGGAGATCGGCTTGCTCGTGGGCACGAGCATCGGGCCGACGCAGAGCCGGCCGTGGTTCCTCGACCGCGGGGCCGGTGGTGGGAACCTCCTCGAGCGCGGCAGCCACCACCTCGACCTCGCCCGTGCCGTCGGAGGTGAGGTGGGCTCGGTGCAGGCTGCCGCCAGCCGCGTGCGCCTCGCCCGCAGCGCCGGCGGCGAGGGGGACATCGACGACGCCGTCACGATCCTGCTGGAGCTCACCTCCGGGGCGCTCGCCACGGTCGTCGTGGCGTGGACGCGGCCCGACCAGCCGGGCACGTACGCCCTGGACGTCGTCGCCTCCGAGGCGACGCTGCGGCTCGACCTCGATCCGGCTTTCACCTTGCGCGGGACGAGCCGGGGCGACTCGATCAGCATCGGCGCCGCCTGCCACCCGCTGGAGCGGTCGGTGCGCGAGTTCTTCCGCGCCGTCGGCGAGGGGGATCCCACCGCCGTCGTCTGCACGCCGCCGGATGCCGCTGCCACGCTGGCGGTCGCCGTGGCGGCCGAACGTGCCCTCGAGAGCGGCCGCGCCGTCGACCCGGCCTCGCTCTGAAGCGCCGAGCGAAGGGGCCACCGGGGAGGGCGCCCCGGGGAGGGTCGCCCGGGGCGGGCGCCCCGGGGAGGGTTCGTCGGCGGCCGGTCAGCTGGCCGTCCAGCCTCCGTCGACCGACAGCACCGTGCCCGTGAGGTGGCGAGCGTCCGGCCCGAGCAGGAAAGCGACGGCACCGGCGACGTCCTCCGGCCGTCCGGGGCCGTCGAGGAGCGAGCGGTGGGCGATCCGGGCGGACTCCCGCGCGGAGGGTCCGCCCTGAGTTGCCGTCGAGCGGAGCATCGGCGTGTCGATCGGCCCGGGGCAGATGCAGTTGACGAGGATGCCTTCGGCGGCGTGGTCCACCGCCATCGCCCGCGTGAGGCCGACGACTCCTGCCTTGGAGGCCGCGTACGCCGGGCTGCCCGCTCCGCCCACGAGCCCGTACTGGGAGCTCACGTTGACGATCCGTCCGCCGCCGTTCGCCCGCAGCAGCCGCAGAGCTTCCCGGCAGACATGGAACACGCCGGAGAGGTTGACCGCGAGGGTTCGATTCCACCGTTCGAGCGCCGTCTCGCCGACGTCGCCGGAGTAGCCGCCGATGCCGGCGACATTGATGACGGCGCCGAGCCGGCTCATCTGCTCCTCGATCGTGATCACGGCGGCTCGCACCTCCTCGGCGTCGGCGACGTCGGCCAGGACGGTGAGGACCTGGCCGCCATGGGTGGCGCGGAGGTCACCGGCAGACCGTGCAAGCGCCACGCCGTCCCGATCGAGCGCAGCCACGGCGGCGCCCTCGGCCAGGCAGCGGGCGGCGACGGCGAGGCCGATGCCCGACGCCGCACCCGTGACGAGAACGGCCGAGCCGGCGAGGGTACCGCCGCGGGCGCCTGCGCCCCCCCTCGAGCTGGCGGCAGCTGCCCCGGCGCTCACTCGACGACCATATGAGCCCGAGCGTATATGAGCCCGAGCACTCGGAAGGCTCCGAGCCGCCGGCGACTTCTAGGCTGCCCGGAAGCCGGCCGACGGTCTCAGCGGGCGAAACGCGCCGGGACAACACGCGCCAGGACAAGGAGGAACCCATGACCGTCGTCCTTCAGTCTCGCGACGATTTCACCCTGGAGAACTTCCGGCGAGTCGCCATGGGCCAGGAGAGCGTGGAGATCGGAGCCCGCGCCCTGCAGGCGATGGCCGAGGCGCGCCGGTCGTTCACGGCGCTCGTCGACAGCGACCGAACCGCCTTCATCTACGGGACGACCTCCGGCTCCGGGGAGCGGGCCCGGCAGCCCGTCCCGCCCGGGGAACAGCGCCAGCGGGCCCTCGAGGCGTCGCGGCGGGGCCGGCGGGGCAACAGCTTCGGCGGGGGGACCCTGCCCGACAGCGTCGTGCGGGGGATCATCTTCGCCCGCCTCGCCAACTACATCGAGGGCAATGCGAAGTCGCGCCCCGTCGTGGCGGAGCGCATCGCCGAGATGCTCGATCAGCCGCTCCCGAAAGTCCCCCTGGCGGGCCAGGTGGGAGCGGGCGAAGTCGTGCCCCTCGCCCACGTGATGAGCACGTTTCGCGGGGACGACCTGGAGCTCGAGGAGGGTGAGCCGATGGCCCTCGTGAACGGTTCGCCGTGCTCGGCGGCCCTGGCGGCCGACACGGCCTTGCGGGCGGCGCATCGCCTCGAGTTGGCCGAACACGTCTTCGCTCTCTCCATCGAGGCGTTCAACGCCCCCCTCGAGGCCTACGACCCCGCCCTCAAGGCTCTCTGGCGCGATCGTTACGAGTGCCTCGCCCTCGATCGGCTGGCAGCGCTGCTCAAGGGGGCGCCCCCGGAGGGCCGCCGCGCCTTCCAGGCTCCCGTGAGCTACCGGATCCTCCCGCGCGTCCTCGGGCAGACGCACCGAGCCGTGGCCACTCTCGAGGAGGTGGCCGAGACCGCCCTGGCATCGGTGACGGACAACCCCGTCTACGTCATGCCGGACGCCCTCCATCCGCACGGCCGGGCGTTATCGACCGGCGGCTACCACAACGCCAGCGCCTACCCCGCCATCGACGGCGTCTCGGCGGCGTGGGCCGACCTGTGCGGGATCGCGGAGCGTCACACGATGAAGCTGCACGACGCGAGCGTGTCCCTCCTCCCCCACCACCTCACGACGGCGGCGGACGGCTGGGGCGGCACGGCCGGCCTCACGATGATGCAGATCGGCTTCGGGGAGGAAGCCCGTCACGAGGCGGCGCGCACGTTCCTGCCGGCGAGCGAGAGTGGAGGGTTCACGGGTCAGAACGACGTCGCCTCACCGACGTTCCTCTCCTACGCGAAACAGGGCCGGGTGGCTTGGTGCTTGGATGCCTGCCTCGCTTCCCTCGCCGTCAGCTGCAGCCAGGCTCTCTTCGTGACCGACCGGCAGGCGCCGCCCGAGCTGCGGGCGCTCCTGGCGGCGATCCGTCGCCGGGTGCCGCCGGTGGAGGATCTCGGCCATCGCCAGCTCGGTGCCGAGGTGAGCCGCCTCACCGAGGCGCTCGGCGAAGTCGCCTCGGAAGGCCTGCACGCGCTCCTCGCGTCCTAGCGGTGCTTGCCCTCAGGGCGCGCACCCTCGGTCACCGGCAGCCCGGCTCGCTTCCAGGCATGGAAGCCGCCGTCCAGGTCGGTCGCCCGGTGGAGCCCGAGATCCTGCAGGCTCGAGGCGGCCAGGCTCGAGGTGTAGCCCTCGGAGCAGAAGACGACCACCTCGACATCGTGATCGACGGCGGCCGGGATGCGGGTGGAACTGGCAGGATCCAGCCGCCACTCGAGGACGTTGCGCTCGATAACGAGCGCTCCGGGGATCTCCCCCTCCTCCGCCCGCTGCGCGGCCGGCCGGATGTCGACGAGGAGCGCCCCCCGCCCCACCGCAAGAGCGGCCTCTTCGGGCGGGAGGCGGTGCAGCCGAGCACGCGCCTCGGTGAGCACGTCCTCGATCGTGCGACGTCGTGATCCCATGGCAGCTCTTGATCATTACAGCCCCGCCGGCCGGCGTCGGTCCGATCCGCCCGGCGGTGAGGCATTAGAACTGGGCTCGGGGGAGAGCCTGCGGCCGGGGCAGCGCCGAGAGCGCGGGAAAGGGGAGCCATGGAACGAGTCGACGAGAGTGCGCCCCGTATGAGACGCGGCCTTCTCGCGCGGCTGCAAGACGGCCCGGTCGTGTGCGCCGAGGGCTACCTGTTCGAGTGCGAGCGCCGTGGTTACCTGCAAGCGGGCGCCTTCGTGCCGGAGGTCGTGCTCGAGCACCCCGAGGTGGTCGCGCAGCTGCACCGCGACTTCGTGCACGCCGGCTCCGATGTCGTCGAGGCCTTCACGTACTACGGCCACCGTGAGAAGCTGCGCGTGATCGGCCGGGAGGGCGTCCTCGAGCCGCTCAACCGCCAGGCGCTCGACATCGCCAAAGCGGTGGCGACGGAGTCCGGGTCGCTCCTGGCCGGGAACATCTCGAACACGACCATCTTCGCCCGCGACCTGGAGCGCCAAGCGCAGGTGCGGGCGATGTTCGCCGAGCAGGTGCAGTGGGCAAGTGACGCCGGCGTCGACTACGTCATCGCCGAGACGTTCACCGCCGTCGAGGAGGCGGCGCTGGCGTGCCAGGTCATCAAGGAGGCGGGCCTCCCCGCCGTCGTGACCCTGGTACCGGAGTTCACAGACGGGCACCGGCGCGAGGTGCGCGCCGGCTGGAGGGCGGCTGAGGCGTGCAAGCGGCTGGAGGATGCCGGCGCCGACGTCGTCGGGCTGAACTGCTGCCTCGGCCCGAAGACGATGTACCCCTACCTCGAGGGGATCCTGCAGAGCGTGAGCGTCCCGGTGGCCGCCCTTCCCGTCCCCTACCGCACCCACTACGGGGAGCCCGCCATGCAAGCGCTCATCGACCCGACCCTCGGCGTGCGGCCGTTCCCGGTCGGCCTCGACCCGTTCACCTGCACGCGTTTCGAGGTGGCCGCATTCGCCCGGCTGGCGCAGGCGGCGGGCGTGCGCTACCTCGGGCTCTGCTGCGGGGCAGGTCCTCACCACATCCGGGCGATGGCAGAGGCGCTCGGAAGGACACCGCCCGCTCACCGCTACTCGGCGGACATGACCAAGCACTATGCCTATGGGGAGGACGCCCGCCGCTTCGCCCCCGCGCCGCCGGGCAGCTCGGCGCCCGGGTCAGGGTGAGGGTCCGGCATGATCCAAAGGTGCCTGTGAGGTGACGGATCCCGACGTGGCGGGCGCCGGAGCGACGGCTTCCGCTGCAGCCGGCCCGGCCGCGGGCGGCTCTGCCCGGTGCTCGGCTTCTGTTTCGGCGACGGACAAGCCGACTCGGGCCACGACGACGTCGTCGCGACCTCTCAGCGCCGCCGAGAGCACGAGGTCGACCTGGTTGTGGAGGATGCGGTAGCGGGAGTGGGCGGGGATGACCACCGGGATGAGCACGACGATCTGGTCGTCACGCTCGGAGCGGAGCTCGTCGATGAAGGCGACGAGCGGCTCGACGACGGAGGCGTACTCCGTCCTCAGCACGTGCAGGGGCACGCCTGGATCCCAGTCGGCCCACGCCTGCACCATCGCCGCCGTCTGCTGCTCCGACTGGTCGACCCCGGAGAGCGCGACCGTGACGGCCATGACCTCCTGGCCGAGGGAGAGCGCCTCGCAGAGGGCGTGCTCGGTGACTCGGGAGATGTAGGACACCGGGACGATCACGAGCGTGCGCTTCGCCACCGGCATCGCCGGTCGAGCGCCGATGCCGAGCTCGACGGCCACGCGCCCGTAGTACGCCCGGATACGGGTGAACAACCAGATGAACAAAGGCACGGCCACGACGACCACCCAGGCGCCCTCGGTGAACTTCGAGATGAGGAAGACGACTGTCGCCACCCCGGTGACGCAGGCTCCCAGACCGTTGATGGCGGCGCGGCGGCGCCAGCCCGGCGGCCGCGTCCGCCGCCAGTGCACGACGAGGCCGCTTTGCGCAAGCGTGAAGCCGATGAACACGCCGATGGCAAAGAGCGGGATGAGGCTGTTCGTGTTGCCGCCGGATGCGACGAGGAGGCAGCCGGCGGCGATCGCCAGCGCCCAGATGCCGTTGGCGAACACTTGCCGGTCGCCCCGCAGCCCGAAGAGGTGGGGCAGGTAGTTGTCGCGGGCGAGCAGGCTGGCGAGGACGGGGAGTCCGCCGAAGGAGGTGTTGGCGGCGAGGGCGAGGACGATGGTCACCGTGAGCGACACGACGTAGTACGCCCAGTGGCGCCCGACGGCCATGCCCATGATCTGGCTGAGCACCGTCTGCTTCGAGTTGGGGCCGATGTGCCAGCGGCGGGCGAGCACGGCGAGACCGATCAACATCGTTCCGAGGATCCCGCCGAGGAGCATCTCGGTACGCTTGGCCCGCCTCACCCGAGGCTCCTTGAACAGCGGCACGCCGTTGGCGATCGCCTCGACGCCCGTCAAGGCGCTGCAGCCGGCAGAGAAGGCCTTGAGGACGAGGAGAACGCCAACCGTCTCGAGGGCGTGGCTCGGCAGCAACGATCGCCCGGGCTGGGGCGTGTGCAGCGCCAAGGGATGCACCAGACCCACGGCGATGATGGCCAGCAGCCCGACGATGAACACCAGCGTCGGCAAGAGGAACGCCCGCGCCGCCTCTCCGAGACCGCGCAGGTTGAGCAGCGTCACGACAGCGAGGATGCCGAGGCAGATGGGAACCGTGGCGGGCGCGAGGCTCGTGTACGCGGACGTCAGGGCGCCGACACCGGCGGCGATGGAGACGGCGACCGTGAGGGTGTAGTCGACGATGAGCGACGCCCCTGCGAGCAGGCTGAG
>DASPSK010000505.1:0-2366 GCA_035623975.1 Acidimicrobiales bacterium
GGCCTGGGGTGAGAGGAGCACCGAGATCGCCTTCGAGGGTGATACAGCCCTTGCCATCCAGCTCGTCGAGAACCTCGCCTACACGATCTGAAAGGCGCTCACGCCGGCAGGCGCCCCGATGACGACGTCGATGCCCGCCGATTAAGGGCAAGATGGCCGAATGCACCGGAGCCGCCTCACCGCCGCACTCGTCGACGTCCCCGAGGAGCGTTACCAGGAGGTGGTGCAGTTCTGGTCGGGTGCCCTCGGCGCCGAAGCCGAGATCGACGACGATGACCCGGACTACGCCTCCATCGGTGAGCCGCTGCCGGGTTTCCAGTTCATGGTGCAGCAGGTCGACGCCCCCGCCCGCATCCACCTGGATATCGAGACCGACGATGTCGACGCGGAAGTCGAACGCCTCGAGGAGCTCGGGGCCGAACGGGTCGAGAAGATCGAGACATGGTGGGTGATGCGCGATCCGGCGGGCAACCTCTTCTGCGTCATCCGCGTGCAGGACCCCACGGTCTTCGAGCACAGCGCTCGTACCTGGGACTGAAGGCCGTTCCGGCGGCGCCAGACGTCTCCGCCGGGGCCATTCTCGACACACTACCTACCGGTAGGTAGGCTGGCGGGGTGATTCAAGACATCTCGCGTCCGACGATCGACAGCATCGGCGAGGAGGAGTCGTCCTCGGGCCGGGGTGGATCGCTCAAACCGGTCCTCGAGGTGCTCCCGAAGTCGGTATACGAGAACCCGACCTGGAAGGGCCTGGGGTACTTCGCCCGTGACCTGGTCTTCTACCTGGGCGTGGTGACGGCGCTGATCTTCGTGTCGAACGTCTTTGCCGCCTTGGCCCTCGATGCCCTTGCCACCATGTTCGTCGTCGCCTTGTTCATCGTCGGGCACGACTCGGCGCACGGCGCCCTCTTCAAGTCCAAGCGGATGAACTCGATCGTCGGCCACCTTTCCATGCTTCCCGGCCTGCACGTCTATGAGGGATGGATCCTCGGTCACAACCGCATCCACCACTCCTACACGGTCCGGCAGGGCTACGACTTCGTCTGGCACCCCGCCACTCCTGCGGAGTTCCGGGAGATGTCGGCCGGCGAGCGCCTCCTCCATCGCATCGAATGGTCCTGGATCGGTGCCGGCTTGTACTACCTGCACCGTGTCTGGTGGTCCAAGATGATCGTCGGCAAGCCGCCGCACCGGTGGGCGAGGTCGGTGCGGCGCGACCGCTTCGTCGTGCTGGGTTTCGTCCTCCTCAGCGTCGGCTTGTTGAGCTGGCTGGGGGCTGCGATGACGGGCACGGCGGGGGGGACGATCTGGTTGGTCGTCCGCGTCCTCGT
This sequence comes from Acidimicrobiales bacterium, assembly GCA_035623975.1. Classification (GTDB taxonomy): domain Bacteria; phylum Actinomycetota; class Acidimicrobiia; order Acidimicrobiales; family Bog-793; genus JAKACA01. Next base: position 1,332 of record DASPSK010000505.1, read on the forward strand.
GCTGCCGTTCCTCGGCTTTCAGTACATGATCGGCTCGCTCGTCCATGTCCACCACGTGCACCCGGACATCCGCTGGTGGAAGCGCTCGGAGTGGACCAAGTTCAAGGGGCAGATGGAGGGGACGACGATCCTGCGGGCACCCCGCGGCTACAACTTCTTCCTCCACTGGATCATGGTGCACGTGCCTCATCACGTCGACATGCGCATCCCCATGTACAACCTCGAGGCGGCTGCCGCGGCGATCGAGAAGGCCTTTCCCGGCACGGTCCACGAAGGCAACCTGCGCTTCCGCAACTTTGTGGCGAGCTCACGCCGTTGCAAGCTCTACGACTTCGACGGGGGTAGGTGGCTCACCTATGCCGAGGCGGGCGTCTGAGCGCTCGGCCCGGCAGGCGCAGGCGGCGCCGAGTCGAGCGGGACGGGGACGACCGTGACGAGGGGCCGCCCGTCGAGGAGGTCGATCCTCGTGAAGGCGCTTCCCGGCAAGCCCACGAACCGGTCCTCCACGAGGGCGTCGGCTCGGTAGGAGAGGGCGGGGCTTACCCAGACAGGGATGCGGCCGAGCAGGCCGGCGCTCGCGTGGTGGTTGTGGCCGGAGAGGACAAGGCACACGTCGGTTCCCTCGATGACAGCGGCCAGCCGCTCGGGACGAGCCAGTGCCATGCCGGCCATCGGTCGGATCGGGGAGCTGATGGGGGGGTGGTGGAGGGCGAGCACGGTGCCGCCCGGTGCAGGGTCGGCGAGCTGGCGTCGCAAGAAGTGGAGCTGGTCGTCGCTGAGGTTGCCGTCGTCGACACCGGGGATGACGGTGTCGAGCGAGATGACCCGGAGGGCGCCGAACCAGTGCACCTGGTCGATCGGCTCCGTGGCAGCACCGTCGCCCGCGTCCCGTCCGAGCAGATGGCGCCGGAAGCTGGCCCGGTCGTCGTGGTTCCCGGGTGTGAAGACGAAGTTGGTCTCGATGGCGTCCGAGAGCCACTGAGCCCTCTCGCGCAAGAGCGCGTAGGCGATGGGATCGCCGCTGTTGGCGAGATC
>DASPSK010000507.1:0-7403 GCA_035623975.1 Acidimicrobiales bacterium
ATCAGCCGATCGACGGCCGTGCCCACGGTGTCGGTCAGCGACGTGCTGAGCAGGATCAACACGAGCGCGGTGACAAATCCGATCGATACCGCGAAGCTCGCTCCCCAGGTGGAATACGCAGCCCAGGCGGTCAGAGCCACGAGCACCGTGGTCATGAGCAGATCCGGATGGAGTTCGCTGACGAGGACGGCGGCCAACGTGGCACCGAGCAGGGTACCGATGAGCCGGCCCAGTCCCCGGCCGAATAGAGTGCTGAAGTCAGGCTTCAAGATCACGGCGACGGCGAAGGGGACCCAGTAGCTGCGGGGGAGCGAGAGCCAGGACGCCAGCATCGCCGAAGCGGGGACGGCAACCGCCAACCGAACGGCATGTCGGAACGCCGGCGAATCGGTGCGGAGGTTGTCGCGCACGATCGCCGCGTCGTTTCGGATCTTGCCGAAGTCGGGGGCAGGAGGAGTGGGAACTCGCGGTCGCCACGCCCGCCGGCTGTCGATCGTGCGGGCGTTCTCCACGAGATTCCCGGCGGCCCGCATCTGCCCACCCACGGCGCTCAGGTACGAAACGCACTGGCGGGCGATCAGGTCGCCCGGCGACTCGTCTCGCGCGAACGCGTCCTCGAGCGGGATCAAAGCGGTCCGGAACGCCGCCGCATCCGGTTGCCAGATGGTCGGGCGGCGTGGATGACGCAGAGCGGCCGCGAGCTTGGTGGGGACCGCTTCCACCTCTGCCAGGCAGCTGTCGATGGCCGGTTGCGCTCGGGAATCGCCCTCGGTCGAGAGCCGCGTCCGGAGACCGGCCAGGGTCGTCAGCTCGAGTCGCGTGCGCCGCGCCTGATCGAGGGCCGCCCGCAAGTCGCGGACATCGGTACGGCCAAAGAGCGAAGGCGCCGAGAGAGCGCGCTCGGCTTGGTCGAGGGTTGCCAGCACGTCAGTCGCCGGAAGATGGGGATCACGCCCAGCGAGTTCGGCGACAGACGCGAAAGCGTCCGCCAAACGGTTGCGCTGATAGCGGAGGCTCGGTGGCAGCCGCAGCGCGACCAGGGCGGCAACCTCGACGAGAGCGCCGGCAAGGACGAGCAGGCTGAGGTGGAAGGACGCGAGTGGTGGCCCGGAGAAGCGCCCGAGCACGACGTAGGCGATCACTGCCTGAGTTCCCACCGTTGCCTGGCTCTGCCCGAAGACAACGAGCATCCCCGCCCCGAAGCACCACGGGATGAGGACGACGGTGTGCAGCCACGGATACGGGCTGGTCACCGACCCGACGAAGACCGAAACCCCCATTGCCACCGCGTCGAGGAGAGCGAGCCGGATCGGCAACCGGGGCGCGCCGACCAGAGAGACGATGGCAATCAGGTTCGCCCCGATCGCCATGGCGACAGCCGCGCGAGTGCTGCCGAGGGCAAGACCGAGCCGGAACATCGCGACCACCGGTAGAGCGGTAATGCCACCGGCCACGGGAGTGAGGAGACTCAGATCGACTCGCAGCGAGCTGCGGAGGGCGCTGCGTGTGCGAATCACTCAGGGTGCCCGGGACGGCGCCATCGGTGGCGCGGGCGCCTCACGAGCCGTGATCCAGGCACCGGAGCCGCTCCAACGCCGTCCTCACCCGCCCAACGTCCTCCGGCCCGACCTCTATCTGGAGCAACTTTCTTCGGCTCGTTGCTCCCCGGAGAAGCCGGACCGATCGGCGGGGTACGGCGACCGCCTTCGCGACCGCGCTCAGCGCCGCGTCGGTTGCCCGCCCGGCCTCGGCTCCCTCGACCACACGAACGACGAGCGCGCCGTCGTACTCCCCGCCCACAGCTGTTGCAGACGCACGTGGTCGGACATGGACTTCCACTCGCACGGTCGTAGTCTGCCCGCCGCTTCGGCCGTCGGGTTCATGTGGCCGGCTGGCGAACAACTCACCCAGCGACTCCGCACGCATCGTGAGCCAGCCCAAGGCAGCTGGCCCGCTCTATGCGGTGGGTTTCTTCCCTGTGGAGCTCGCGCCGGAGGGACGTTTCAGTTTCAGCTTGCCTGTGCGGGCGTTGAATGTGTACAGCTCACCAAAGCGTCCCCAGTTGATGGCCAGGCCCAGCTGCCGGCGCGCGTTCTCTTCGGTGAATCCGCCACGGAGCAGATCCAAGAAGAAGTCCTCGCTCAGGGTGCCGTCGTCCGTGGACTCCAAGCTCTTGCAGATGGTTCGCACCAGTGGTGCCCTCGCCTTGGCCTGGCGGGCGAAGATCGACTTGGCGGTATCGATGTCCCCCTCGACGCACCTGCGCCCGTCGTCGGTGATCTCGATGCCGGTGTTGTCCACGGTCGCAAGGCCGAGCATTTGGGCGGCCTCGACGAGGGGCATCAGGTCCTTCATGTCGAACGTCAACCGGTGGGCGAGCTCGGGAAGGTCGGCCCGTCCACCATGTGCGTCCAGGATCTCGAGGAGGCCGGCAACCCCTCCGACCGTCGCCGCAGGCAGTGGTGCCTCGTCCGGAGACATCTCCCTCGCCGCCGTCGCCGGAGACGGCACTTGCTCAGGGGTGGTCATGATGCTGTAGATCTGGTTGATCACTGCCTGGGTGTCCTCGCTGCGGCGGTCACGAGGGCGGGGGAGCCCGCAGGGGATCTCGGTGCGGATTCGTCCGGGATTGGTCCCGAGGACGAGGATCCGATCGGCGAGGATAACGGCTTCTTCGATGTTGTGGGTGACGATGAGCATGGCCTTGGTAGGGAAGTCCGGTGCCGCCCAGAGCTCGAGCAACTCATTGCGGAGGTTCTCGGCCGTCAGCACGTCGAGAGCCGAGAAGGGCTCGTCCATCAAGAGGGCGTCTGGCTCCACTGCGAGCGCTCGGGCGAATCCGACCCGCTGCTGCATCCCACCGGAGAGCTCCTTGGGATAGGCCGATTCGTAGCCGTCGAGCCCGATGCGGTCGATGTTCTTGAGCGCTCTCTCGCGACACTCGCCTGGCGACACGCCCTTGGCCTGCAAGCCGACTTCGACATTCTGCAGCACCGTCAACCAGGGCAAGAGCGCAAAGGTCTGGAAGACCATAGCGACGCCCGGGTTGGCGCCGGTGACCGGTGCGCCGCGGTAGGTGATCCTCCCCGAGGTCGGTGCGATCAGACCGGCAACGCATCGAAGCAGGGTGCTCTTGCCAGCCCCCGACTTGCCGAGCAAGACCACGATCTCGCCCCTTCGCACATCGAAGGAGATGTTGTCCAGTACCGGGAGCGGACTGCCGTCAGAGGCGTGAAAGGCTTTTGACACGCCCGAGACTTCGAGGATCGTCTCGGCCCCGCCATGGGCGCTGGATCTGGTCGGTGGCGTCGAAGACATTGTTAGCAGCGCGATCGGTGTCGGCTCAGAGGGTGAAATGGGCTTCGGCCAGGCGGTAGAGCCGTTGCCAGAAGAACCGGTTGACGAGCACTACGTAGAGGCTCATGACGACGATGCCAGTCAGCACCTTGGCGAAGTGATCAGGTGCGGCCGAGCTGGAGCTCTCGGCGATGTAGGCGCCGAGCCCTTTGGCAAAGAGGTGGTGTGATCCCCAGAACGTCACTTCGGCGACGATAGAGGCGTTCCAGGCTCCTCCCGCCGCGGTGATTCCCCCCGTGACGTAGGCGGGGAAGATCCCCGGGAGGATGAGCTGTCGCCAACGTTGACGTCGGGGAAGCCGGAAGTTGGCGGACATCTCCCGGAGATCGTTGGGGATGCCGATGGCCCCGGCAATGCAATTGAAGAGGATGTACCACTGGGCGCCCACGGCCATGAGGAGGACGCTGCCGAAGTTGAGCGAGAGGTGGATGGCGATGAAGAGGATGACGAGAAATGGGAACAGCAGGTTCGCCGGGAAGCTGGCGAGGACCTGGACGATCGGCTGAGCCACTCGGGCCAGACGCGGGCTCATGCCGATCGCCCCTCCGATCGGCACCCAGATGAGAGTGGAGATGACCACCACCACGGCGACCCTGGCGAAGGTGATTGCACCGAGCCCGAGACAGTCGCCGAAGGCGCCGAAGCCGACCTCTCGACCCAGGTAGGTCAGGGCGGCGACAGCGCCCCACGCGATGAGACCGCCGGTAATGACCCAAAAGACCACGTCTCCCAATGTCCGCCGGCTACGGGGCTCCGACAGCGGGCGCTCGGCCAGGCCGAACGGGCGGGTGATCCAATCGAGTGCCCGCCCGATCGGACGGAACACCACCGTCAGGTTCTCGTGGATATGCGAGCGACGGAGCAGGTCGAGGACGAGGCTGCGAGATGGCCGGTCGGCTGACTCGGAACGCTCCATGCGGAACTTGTCCGACCAGGCGACGAGGGGTTTGAAGAGGATCTCATTCACCCCGACCACCAAGATGACCATCACCGCCACGGCGATCCCGACTTTGCTGATCGAGCCTTCAGCGATGGCAGCTCCCATGTAGCTGCCCATCCCCGGCAGGGCATACTGGCGACCGCTCACGGTGATTGCCTCGGAGGCGGTCAAGAAGAACCAGCCCCCGCCCATCGACATCATGGCATTCCAGACCAGACCGATCATCGAGCTTGGGACGTCGAGCTTCCAGAAGCGCTCCCACTTCGTCAGCCGGTAGATGCGCGCCGCCTCGTCGAGCTCAGAGGGCTGGCTCTTCAGGGAGTGATAGAAGCTGAAGGTCATGTTCCAGGCTTGGGAAGTGAAGACGGCGAAAACGGAGGCCGCCTCGAGCCCGAGTGCGCTCCCGCGAAACAGCTTCAGGAACAACACCGTCGTGAAGGTGAGAAACCCGAGGATGGGCACGGACTGGAGGATGTCGAGCACGGGGATGAGCAGCCTCTCGGCCCGTCGCAGCCGGGCAGCCGCCGTGCCGTAGACGAATGTGAAGAGTGTCGATATCGCAAGGGCGACGAGCATCCGTAGCAGCGAGCAGGCTGCGTAGTAGGGGATGTGGCTGAGCCCGGTCGGAAGCTTCGACGCGGAAGAGCCCGGGGTGAGTCTGACGCTCAGCGATTCGCCGAGTCGCGCGATGCCGTAGAAGACGGCAACGACGCCGAGTCCAATTAAGACGTCTGCGGGGCTCAGTCGTCGTCGTATCGAGATATGGCCAGCAAAGGTTCGACGGTTTTCCATGTCCTCAACCCGGATCGGTTCGCTCGGCTAGTGAGAAGCTGGTGCTGGCGCAGGCTTTCCCGGCTCGGACGACGGGTCTGGTTGGGGCGCACGAGGCTCGGGCACGAAGTCCCCCCACGGTGACTGTTTGACCTGTGGCCTGCTCGGTCAAAGGTACATGCCGCGTGCGCAGTCGCTGGCTTGCCGAGACGCCGTGTTAGGTCGCCGCGTTCGAGTCATGCTTGATCACGCGTGACTTGAATTGCTCGAACTCCTGCTCGGAGATGATGCCGTCTTGTCTGAGCTCGGCGAGCCGTGACAGCTGGTCGGCTGAATCGCTGCCGCCTCCGCCGCTCGCGGCGTGACGACGGCGCAGGAACTCGTTGACGGCTTCCTCGTCGGCCTGAGCTTGCTGCTGGTGGGCTCGCATCTTGTCTCCACGCGCGACGAAGTAGGCAAGGATGCCTACCAGTGGCAGGATCAGCACGAGCAAGATCCAGAGAGCCTTCTGCCAGCCCTTCAGATCATGGCTGCGGAAGATGTCGATGAATATCGAGATCGTCAGCCAGACCTCGATGAAGAGCAGAAAGAACCACAGCAAGGTCCATACGACCTGACCGACGGTGTAAGTAGTCGTCGCAGCGATCATGGCGTCATCGCACGGTCCGTACTTGTCATCGTGCCTCCTTCCTCTCCGGCAACCTCCATTCTCCCTCGGGTTGGCATCGCCAGCCAGGGCCGAAGGTCACCGCTGAAGTGGTCGCCGATCCCGGATCGTGAACGGCTACGACGAGATGTCCCTGTCCCTTCGCGACGTGCAGACCGCTCCACGAGGACCTTCGGCCCTATGCGAAAGCGCTGGTCGCTCGTAATGTCCGTCAGGGCTGGGTTCTCTCTGGGCCCAAGGCTTCGTAGGTCGGAGGAGTTGAGATGAACAGCAGCGACGACACAGGTCAACGTCGCAGCGCAGACGACGGTGGGCCCTTCGGGTACTGGCCGCTTGCCGGTCCATCCCTCTTGGCTCTTCTCCTTGTCGGCCTCGCCGTCATACTGTTCGTGAACCTCGCCGGCTACGCGTACGAACGCATCGGGATCTCGACCGGCTGGTTCGACGCCATCCTGATCGGCTCCCTCCTGGGAAGTCGCATCAACATCCCCGTGTGGAAGTTCCCCGGGCAGGCCAGGGTCGAGTCGGAGCAGGTCGTCGTCTTCGGGGTCCTGTACCGGATCCCCGTTCGGCGCACGGACAGCTCGATCCTCGCCGTGAACGTGGGGGGCGCGATCATCCCGACGTCGGTCTCCGTCTACCTCATTGTCCACGACCACATCTGGCAGCACTCGCTCATCGCCATGGCCTGTGTCGCTGTGGTCGTCTTCCTGGTGGCACGGCCCGTGGAGGGCGTCGGCATCGTCACACCGTCTCTCGTGCCTCCGGCCGCCGCCGCCGTCGCCGCCCTCGTCATTGGCAAGCCCCACGTCGCCGCCCTTGCCTACATATGCGGCACGCTCGGCACGCTCATCGGCGCGGACTTGATGAACCTCTGGCGTGTCCGGCGCCTCGGTGCGCCGGAGGCATCAATCGGCGGCGCCGGCACCTTCGACGGCGTCTTCCTCTCCGGCCTCCTCGCCGTTCTGCTCGCGAGTCTCTGACTCGAGCGCTTCCCTCCTTCCTCCTTGGTGGTGCAGGCGGATCCGCTCTGATGCGCAGCGCTCGCGGGTGGCTTCGATCAGCTGGCTCGGGGTGGCGGACCAGCTGGCCAGCAGCTTGAGCGCTTCATCGGAAGACGAGCCCGGCTCGGCGGTGTAGACGAGGATGCGCTGGCCACCCTCACCGAGGGGCTTGAGGGCTTCGTAGGCGAGGATGAGGTGGAGTGATCATCGCCCGTTCTGGCGTGGCCGGCCCGGAGGCTCCTGCGCGGCCCTGCCGGTTGACTCACCCGAGTCGGCACTACCGTCACATTTGAGGACCCGTGCAACCCAGATGAGGTAGGAGCTGTGGACGGTCGGCAGGAACCAGAAGCAAGCGACGGGCCGCGCGGCGGAAGGTCCGGGCCGACGACCCGAGAGACCCCGCCACGCGCCAGCAGGGCGAACTGGCCACTCCGGTCCGCGCTGGCAGCTGTGTTCGTGGCGCTCGTCGTCGCGTCTGCGGTGTTGGCCTCGACGAGCCCGCCGACGACCGTGACGGTGCCTACGTCCACGTCCACGACGACACTGCCCGTCACCACCACGACCACGAAGACGACCAGGCCCACGACGCCGCCGCCGACCACCACGACGGTGCCTGGAGCATTCTCGGGTCCGGTCACACGTTCCACGATCGGGCACGGTTGCG
>DASPSK010000019.1:0-2668 GCA_035623975.1 Acidimicrobiales bacterium
GGCGCCCGGCTCATCTGTCCTCCTCCGCGCTCTCGTCGGCGAACATGGCGAGCTGGGTGAAGTCGATCTTCTCGCCGGTGCCGGCGGAGGACTCATGGGCGGCGGCAACGAGTCCGAGGTAGTCGACTCCCGTCTGTTCGGGCTCTTGGCGGCGCGCCTGGGGGACGGCCGCATGCACGTGGCGGCGAGTGACAAAGGGCCTCGCCACCCCGGCCGGGCGCCCGTCCAAGTAGACGTCGATGCGGGCGAGGTCCTCCGGGTCGTAGCGGAGCTCGACCCGCCGGCCGACGAGGGACGGGTCGACGGCATAGGAGTTCCCCTCGAGCGGGACCGTGGCCGTCCTCGTCACCTTCCGCGTGACCGACCACCGGAACGCCTCCCGCAGCCGCTCGGGCTCGACGGCCCGGTGCGGCCCTGACCGCTCGAAGCGTTCGATGGGGGCCTCACCGGTCTCTGCGTGGGTTCGGCGGTTGGCCACCTGCTCGGCCCAGGCGACGAAGCGGTCGTTCAGCTCCTCCATCGAGGCGATGCCGACGTGGCAGGCCTCGGCGAGGAAGGCCTCACGGATATAGCGGTTCAGTCGTTCCTGCTTGCCACGACCCTCAGGCGAGTACGGCCGACTGTGGACAAGCCTCACCCCTAACACGGCACAGGTGCGCGTGAGCCAGGCGTTGTTGAACGGCGCTCCGTTGTCGGCGTACAGCACTTCTGGCAGCCCACGCCTGACGATCGCCCTTCTCAGCAGTTCCTGGCATGCCCGGGCGTTCTCGTGGGCGAAGAACCGCCCGTCGACGAGCAGGCGGCTGTGGTCGTCGACGATGAGGAACAGGCGTGCTCGCACCGAGCGTTCCAGCTTCGGGAAGGGCACGTATGGGCCGACGAGCACGTCGGTGATCCATCGCTCGTTCGCCCGCTCGGCCTCGTAGCGCCCGAAGACCTTCGGCTCGGCCTCGAGGGCCTCACGGTGCAGGCCCGCCCGGCGCAGCTGCTCGCGCACGGTCCGCTCGGCGACTTTGATCCCGTGGCGGTGGTAGAGGATCGAGGCGATCTGGGCGGCCGAGCGGCTCGGCAGCTCGAGGCGCAGCGCCGCCGCCTCGGCGTGAAGCTCCGGGTGGGCTCGCACGGTTCCCGTGTCGGATCGTGGGGCTGGCTTTAGGGCTTCGAGTCCGCCCGAGCGCCACGCTCTTAACCACCGGTCGATCGTTCCCCGCGAGTAGCGGCGCTCCGAACCGTCGGGGTGCAGGTGCGCCTTCTTTGAGATCTGGCGTACGAGCGCGCCGCGCTCGGCCGCTGTGAGGCGTTGATTGGCCGCTTCGGCAATCACGCCGTAGCGGTGCAGGGCCACCTTCTCTTGGTCGTCAGGGTCCACGTTCTCCTCCGTTCTCGTTGTCGTTTCTCGGGACCGGAGGCATGAAACGCCGTCTGCCGACGACGAGATAGGGAGAGTTCGTGTTGGTGGCGAGGAGCCTCCCGCCGTCCACGGCCGCGACGAAGCGCCAGAGAGGAAGCGCCGCCCAGCCGGGCAGAGCACTCGCCGCCTTAAAGCTGGCGCGAATGACCTCGAGGGCGTAGGAAGACAGGTCACTTACGGGGGTGACGGCTTCGCCTCCGAGCTCGACTGTGAGGGCGGCGAAGCGTGCAGCGATCTCGCCCGCCCGAGCCCGGAAGCGCCGGAGCCATCCCCGGGCAGTCTCGTAGACGATCTCACGTCGTCTCGCCGCCGGGCGCACGCCACCTGGGCCATCGACGACCTCAGAGATGACCTCTCCGATCACCTCGCTGCCGTGCAGTCGGTGGCCGAGGCAGAACGCCGGAATCAGGGCGTGCGTTACCACGCAGGGCCGACAGCGCCCGCGGGCTACGAAGATCCGGAGGTCGCTCGCCCCGGAACGGACCGTGCGGAAATAGCCGGACCAGCGCAGCATCGGACGGTCGCAGGCCGGACAGTCAAGGCGCGGCACCTCAACCTCACGGCCTGCTGCCGCGTACGTCTCGACCGACATCTGACAGGGCCATACGATGGCCAACGGCGTGTAACCGCCTTGGACCCCTCCCGTGAGAAGCGATCAACTTTCTGGGGAGGGGTCCTCTCGCGAGAAGGACCGCTCATCCTCGCCGCGAGAGGAGCCCGCCGGCCAAGTCGGGTCGCCAAAGACCGCGGCCAATGGTTCGGCCAGAATGGTCAGACAGTCAGGCCGTCAACACTCGCCACCTGAGAGGAGAGTTGTACGAGGTAAGGGCAGAAGGCATGGACGCCTCCTACCGCTTGTTGTTCGCCGAGGAGGGAACCAAAGGCAGGATCCTGCTCGCCCTGCACGCGTTCAGCAAGAAGACTCAGAAGACTCCGCCGCAGGTGATCGAGCTGGCGGCTCGCCGACTGTCCGACTGGCAGCGCCGGTCTGCTCGGTAGGCGCTATGCTCTAAACGGCATAGCTCAAAGGTGATGACGTGACGAAGCCAGACGAACTCGACGAACTGATCTCGAACCGCTCGTCCCGAAATCCTGTCTTCGCCGAGATGGTGGACGAGGCGCTTCGCGCACGAGAGGTACTGCGGGAGCTGACACAGGCCCGCATCGACCAGGGCCTGTCTCAGACCGTCGTCGCCGCCAGGATGGGATCCACTCAGTCTGTTGTCGCCCGCATCGAACGTGGCGACCGCGACGTGC
>DASPSK010000027.1:0-12148 GCA_035623975.1 Acidimicrobiales bacterium
GCCGCGGGCGCGGCCGCCGCGGCCTCGACGAGATCCAAAGGGACCCCAGCTCTGGCGCCCATCGGGATCCTCAGCGCCGAAGGGACCGAGCAGGCCCCCGTCCTCGCGGCCATGCACGTGACCGGCTCCAAGGTCATTGACGGCTACCTGTTCTACATCGGCACGATCAGCGGTGTCCCCGTTGTGGACGCCTTCAGCGGTGAGGTCGACGAGTCTGCCGAACTGGCCGCCACCTTGCTCATCTCGAGCTTTCACCCTCGCGCCATGCTGTTCTCCGGGACGGCGGGTGCCGAAGACGCTTCCATCAACGTCGGCGATGTCGTCGTGAGCGGCATGGTCGTGGACAAGTCCAACCTCCACTTCCAGCTCGGCGGCTACCAGACCCCCTACGAGGGGGTCGAGATGCACCTCGGCAAAGGCGTCTCCGACGCGGGCGACACGACCGACGGGTTCGAGTACACGCTGCCGACCCCGGCCGACGCTGCAACCTACGGCAACGGGCCGGCCACGCCCACGAACAAGCATTGGGTGTACATCACGGATTTCGCGGCGCCGCTGCAGCTCGTGAAGACCGCCGAGCACGCCCCTGCGCTCGGCACGAACACCGTCGCCGACGCGACCGGCACCAGTGCCCCGGGCATCATCGAGAACAAGCTCATCGTCGGCGTGATCGGGCAGGCGCCTGTGTGGACCGAGCCGCTCCCTTGGATCGAGGCGGAGGATTTCGTCTACCAGTCCGATGCCGAGGAGAACGAGGGCACCGGCTTCGCCTTCGCCTGTGCGGCTCAAGGGGTGCCCTGGATGCTCGTCCGGGGAATCTCGGATACCCCGTGGCACCCGAACGCCTATGACGGCGTCAAGGCTTCGGACAACGCCGCAAAGGTTGCGGTCTACGTGGTGGAGCACCTGCCGGCCACCATCAGCAAGCAACCCACGACCTTCGCCGACCTCTCGCCCGGCACCAACGCCCGCGTGGCCGGCTACGTGATCGCAAACCAGGCGTGGTACAGCATCGGGCCGGTCAGCAAGGTCACTTATGTCGCCACGAACGGCAAGGTCAAGACCCTGGCGGGCGCCCCGCTCAGGAAGCTCGAGAAGGAGTACACCTACGGCGCCAGCAAGATCGGCCCGATCGGCTGAGCTGCCGTAACAACACCTGGCATGCCCACCGGGACGGCAGGGGCGACTCTGCCGTCCCGGTTGCGTCACCTTGGTGGGCTACGTCCTTCGAATGCCTGCCGCCCTGTTGCGATTCAGGCTCGGGCCGTTCTAGTCTGAGGTCGACGGGCAGCATGCTGTGTTGGCCCGCGCTGCGCGTCTCGTCCCAAAGGGGGGAAAGCCATGAAGGCGCTGAGACTCGTTCCGATCGTCCTGCTGGCCCTGTCAGGTGTCCTCGCCACTTCGGCTGGCGCGAGCGCGGCGCCCGCGCCCGCCCATCACGGACACAACTATTTCTATGACTGCACCGGCGGTGACGTTCCGCCTGGCTTCTACGACTCGGTGATCATCACCGGCGTGTGTTACATGCCGGCCGGCAACATCGTCATCCACCGAGACCTGACCGTGGCGCCGGGTGCGCTCCTTGATGCCGTCACTCCGGGTGACCCCACTGCCAGCCCACTCCTGCCGGCGACCGTCTTCGTGGGCGGCAACGTCTTCGTCGGTTCCGGGGCGGTCCTCTTCCTCGGTTGCTCGCCGAACATCGCGTGCCCGACCGCCATCACCTATGACCACATCGGTGGGAACCTCACCGCCGTCGGCGCGCTTGGAGTCGTCCTCCACTCCGTCGCCATAGGTGGGAGCTTCTCACTGCTCGGTGGGGGTGGCGGCGTCGTCGGCGGTGTCGAGACCGGAGTGTGCGACGGCAACCCCGCCACGGATACACCGGCACCCGTGCCCCCGCTCTGGGCGGAGGACCCCTCCCTGGCAAATGGGGAGGGACCCGGTATGCCTATCCCTGTGTACAGCGATATCGAGGACAGCTCCATCGGCGGCAACCTCCGGGTCATCGGCCTGAAGTCCTGCTGGCTCGGTTCAATCCGCAACGAGGTCCGCGGGAGCGCCATCTTCGCCGCCAACTCCAGGGGAGATCCTGACGCCCTCGAGATCGACGGCAACCTGGTCGGAAGAGACATGGCATGCTTCGACAACCTGCCGGCCGTGCAGTTCGGCGACAGTGGCGCGGCCCCGAACATGGTCCGCGGAAGAGCGGCGGGTGAGTGCGGGTTCCAGGTTCTCGCGCCCAGCCCGGCGCCCGAGGCGATGGAGGGTGCCGGCATCCCCGAGCACATCGCCGTCAGCACCTGGAGCCTTGGTTCGTACGACGGGACGCACGTGCAGACCGCCGGCACCTCGACGGTGCTCGGGACGACCGAGTCGAACGACACGCTCGTGCAAGAGACGAACACCGACACCCTCACCGGGACGGGTCTGACTGGATCGGTTTCCGAGAACGTCCTGGCGACGGTCTTCCCTGACGGCTGGGAGTCCTTCGTCGCCTACGACACGTGCACCTGCGCTTTCGACGGCCAGACAGGCCCGGTGACGATCAGGGCCTACGGGACGACGTCCCCCAGCGGCACGACGTGGGGCACGTTCCTCATCACGTCCGGCGGTGCCGTCGTCGGGGGCGGACTGGACACCCTGGCGGGCTGGGGGACGTTCTCGAGCGTCGGCCAGCCGGCTGGGACGGTCAGTGTCCTCGAGCACCTGCGCATCACCTGAGCGGTCGGGATGCGACCCGTCACCTAGGGACCCAAAGCGCCGGCGCCAGGAGGCTCATCGGTGCGACGGGCTGGCGTCCTCCCCCTCTCTCTCGAAGGCGATCTCGTCGACATAGCACCAGTACCAGTCCTCGCCCGGTTCGAACGACTGCACGAGTGGATGGCCGCTGGCGTGAAAGTGGGCGGTGGCGTGCCGGCCCGGTGAGCTGTCGCAGCAGCCGACGTGCCCGCAGGAGGGGCAGCGGCGCAGGTGCACCCAGTGTCCGCCCGAAGCAAGGCACTCCACGCACCCGTTCCCGCTCGCGTCCCTGGTCTTGATGGCATCGAGATGAGTGCAGGTCTCCATCGCTCCATCCTCCATCTTCTCGTCGGCTCCAACAGGCGCGCCCCGGGCGACCGAGTCAGCTCCGGCCCGCTTCGGGCCAGAGATCCTCGAGCTCCCGGCCACGGGTTTCTGGGAGAAGAAGCAGGAGGAACGTTCCGGCCAGTGCGGGCAGGAACGTGGCCGCCGCCGCCACGCCGAAACCGTTTCCGGCCTCGGCGATGGCGCCAAAGGCGAGCAGCCCCGCGCTCGCGCCGAGCACGCCGACGGCAACCTGCCAGCCCGAGACAGAGGCGCGCACTGACGTCGGGAAGAGCTCGTTCACGAAGGCTCCGGCCGCCGGGGCGATCGTCGATGCCGCCAGCACCTCCATGACGTAGCCGACGAGGATGGCCGCCGTCGACCCGGAGTAGGTGAGTATTCCGAACAGGGCCATGCCCACCATGGCGAGAGCGGCCGTCGGCCGGCGCCCGAGGTTGTCAGCCAAGTAGCGGCCGAGCAGCAGCCCGCCCAAGCCCGTCACGCCGGCGGCGGCGACCATGGCGGAGGTGACGACCCCGCGCACGTGCACGACGTTCTCGGCGTACAAGTAGACGAAGCTGTTCGCCGGTCCGGTGATGACCGACAGCGAGAAGGTGATGAGCGAGACGATCACGAGGCGCCTGCGAAACTGGGGCCCGACGGCGTCGAGGACCGGGAGAGGGTGCTCCGCCGCCACCGACAGGCGGGCGAAGCGGTCCGGCTCCTCCACACGACGGCCCACGAGGGGCAAGAGCACGAGGGGCACGACTGAGAGACCGACGATCCCTCGGAAGGTGAGCGGCCCTCCGGCGAGGCCATGAATGAAGGCGACGAGCCCCGTCCCGATCCCGTAGCCGGCGGCGATGAGGGCGATGGCCTTGGCACGGTCGGCGGCGCCGGTTTCTTCGGCGGCGGACACGCTGGCGAGGGCATTCGTGGCGCTCAGCATCGGCCGCCCGAGAGCAAAGACGATGACGAACCACCAGTAGCTCGGGCTGGCAGCTGACGCCACCGTGATGGCGAGACCGATGGCGCAAGCCAGGAGCAGCGTCCGGCGACGGCCGAAGCGATCGGCCAGCCCAGCCACGGGGAGACCGCCCAGCGACGCCAGCCGGATGATCGCCAGCCCGGCACCGATCTTCGTGAGCGAGAGGCCTGCTTCGTCGGCGAGGGTCGTGCCTGAGCTGATGTGACCGAACGTCTTCGCGACGTCACCGAGGGCCGCCACGACGCCGAACTGCCCAAACCCTGCCGACATCGCCAGCAGCGCCAGCGCCACCACCTGCGGGTCGCGCCAACCGTGCAGCCGCGGTCGCGACGAGTCGACGGTGCCCGCCTCGGAGGCGCCGGGCTGATCGTCCATCGCTACGAGCTTCCCACCCTGGCTCCCTCGGCGGGGATCTGGGGCGGCGTCAGGGAAACCGGAGTCGCCCAGGCGTCACCGTGAGCAAACCTCAGACCGGAAGTTCCGCGTCCTTTCTCGCCAATACGACGATCTCCACGCCGGCTTCGAGGCTGGTGACCGTCAAGCCTGCGACCGGCAGGAGGCGCTCCACCTCCTGTGGCGTGTACACGCGGGCGCGGACTGGGTTGGTGGCCGCCTCGCCGGACTCGGCGTAGGTGACGAACGACTGCAGGTACACGTCCGAGAGCAGGTTCGGGAACGTCAGGTACGCCGTGGCCCCCGGTCGCAGGATGCGGTGAATCTCCCGCAGCATGAGGAAGGCGTCCTCGCGCTCGAGGTGCTGGAGGACGAGGATCGAGTACACGAAATCGACGCTGCTGTCGGCGATGTCAGGGATGCGGGTGTCGGCGCAGCGGGCGAAGCGGACATTCGGCCGGTCGGCGAGGCGCTCGGCCGCCATGGCGAGCATCTCGTCGGAGACATCAACCGCCCAGAGAAGCTTGCACCGCGGCGCCATGTGCCTGGCCACTCGTCCGATGCCGCACCCGATGTCGACGACGATGGCGTCCTCGGAGGCAAGGTGGGCGGCGAGGATCTCCGCCTGCTCGCGCCCCGAGCGCTCGAACTCGTCGGCGTCGTCGCCGTTGAAGATCGACTTCATCGCCCCCGAGACATCGGGAGGACGCCAGAATGTGGCGTAGCGCCCGCTCGTCTCCTTCTCGGGCGCGGGCGCCTCTTTCCTCGACCAGCGAGTCACGCGCTCACCCGGGCTCATGATCTCTCCACATCCGAGATGCTCCTTGGCGCCGGCTCGAGCGCCATCGTCTTGCGGGACGGGATCAGGATAGGCGCCCCCGGCGCTGCCGCGGTCTCTGAGGTCGCCCGAGCGACGATAGGTGCCTTGATCTGCTGGGACGACCAGGGCCGACGGCCTTCTACCTCGGCCAGCTTGCCTGCGCGCTCCGGCGCCATGAGCAACCCGGCGCTACCGAGTTAGGTTATGGCTCCGGGCTGCACCGTCCCTCGCGGTGCAGCCCGGTCAGCCTCCGCCACAGATTGTCCGCCTGCGCCCTTGCCGGGCGGACGTCACCTCGTATCCTGTGCGCATGCGCGTCCTCGGGATCCTCATCGGCATCATCGCCATTCTCGCCATCGCCGCCGGGGCTGCCTACATGGCCATCCCGGCACACTCGCTCCCCTCCTTCGTCCCTGGCTATCTCGCTCACGGGACCGCCAAGCACACGCGCCGCGGCATCGCCGGCGTCGCCCTCGGCGTCATTCTTCTCGTCATCTCCTTCCTGATGACCCGCGCGGCCCGCCGCCACCGCCGACGTCGGTACTGAGCGTCGCCCCCCGGCCCCGGTGGGGCCGCCGGGGTGCGGCGAGCGCACCGCCGGCAACGCCTCGGAGCCGAGAGCCGCGCAGGATCGTTGCACTCCCCGGTGGCGCTGGTCACGAAGACCTACATTGACCGCGTGGCAAAACGGCAGGTGGTCATAGAGCTCGTCGTGGCCGCGGGCGCCCTTGCCGCCTTCGGAGTGGGCATACACTTCGGCGCCGAGACCCATGCCGTGGCGTACCCCCCGGCGACGGCGGCGAGCGTCAACCAGTCCAACCGTCTGCACCGCATCATCGCCTACATCGCCACCGGCGCCTGGGTCCTGCTCGCGAGCTACAGCGTCCGGCAGCTGGCCAACCATCTCGGGCGGGCGATCGCCGTGGCGGACACGGCGACGGCCGCCTCGGTGCGGCTCATCCTCACGATCATCGGCGCCCTGTTCGTCGCCCTCATGGCCCTGGCGATCCTGCGCATCGGCGTGTCGCAGCTGCTGCTGGGCGGGGCCATCACCGGCGTCGTGCTCGGCATCGCCGCCCAGCAGAGCCTCGGCAACGTCTTTGCCGGTATCGTCCTGCTCGTCGCCCGGCCGTTTCGAGCCGGTGACCTCGTCCGCGTCAGGGCCGGCTCGCTCGGCGGCTCGCTCGAGGGTCAGGTCGTGTCGATGGGGCTCGTCTACGTCGTCTTCACGACCGAGGAAGGAACGACGCTCGTGCCCAATCTCACGTTGCTGGCGGCGGGCATCGTGCGTTCGCCCCGGCCGCAGCCGCCCCCCCCGGCCCCGGTGGTCGTCGTGGCCGCGCCGCTCGAGGCCGTCCGCTCCGAGGGCGTCGTCGTGACCTCGGCGCTTCCGGATGCCGACCAGCCCCCTGCCGGTCAACCCCCCGCCGGCCCCCCCTCGGCCGGTCAGCCCCCCGCCGGCGAGCCCTCTGCCGCCCAACCCTCTGCCGGCGAGCCCGCTGCCGGTCAGCCTTGAGGACGGAGGGCGCCGCGCCCACAGAGTCATACGATCGTCATCTGGGCGATAACCTTGTATTGCACGGAGATGCAGGCTCATGACCTGGGTCGATCGTGGCCGCGAAGGGGTTGCTGTGAGGTCAAGCGATGGGTGAGGCCCTGTGGTGGTTTCTTATCGCCGGAGTGTTCCTCCTCGCCGAGTTCGGGCACCGCGCCTTCTATGCCCTCTTCATCGCCCTCGGGGCTGTCGTGGCCGCCGTGCTGGCCCTCGCTGGCGTGGGCGTCCTCGTGCAGATCCCGGCGTTCGTGGGCGCCGCCGTGCTCGGCCTGTTCTTCTTACGACCGGCGCTCGTCAAGGCGATGTCCTCCGGCCAGTACCGTCTCGTCTCTGGCATGCAGGGACACGTCGGGCACGAGGCGGTCGTGGCCGAGGCGACGGGCGACGTCGCCCATCCGGGGCGAATCAAGATAGAGGGCGAGCTCTGGAAGGCCGTCTCCCAGGACGGTAAGCCGATTCCCGCCGGCACCGTCGTGATGATCCTCGACCTGCAGAGCACCACCTTCGTCGTGCAGGACCTGCCAACCCTCGGTCTGGCTCCGCTCGAGCTGCCCGAAGACACCTAAGGAGAATGAAATGATCCTTGCCACCTCGGGCTCCGAGATCGTTCTTGTCGTCGTCCTCGTCGTCGTCGCCATCATCGTGCTCTCGACCTTCTACCGGTCGATCAAGTTGATCCAGCAGGGCACCGTCGGCGTGCAGAAACGCCTGGGCCAGTTCCACGCGGTGCGCAACCCGGGCGTCGCCCTCCTCGTGCCCTTCATCGACCAGATCCAGACGGTCGACGTCCGCGAGGTCCCACGCACGGGCGACCAGCAGGACGTCATCACGAAGGACAACGTGAGCGTCCTCGTGTCGGCCACCATCTTCAGCCAAGTCGTCGATCCGAAGGCCGCCCTCTTCTCGGTCAGCAACTACGAGGTGGCGATCTTCCAGCTCGCCCGCACGGCGTTGCGCGCCGTCTTCGGCGGGCTCACCCTGGACGAGGCGCTCACCGAGCGGGAGCGGATCAACGCCGAGCTGCAGGGGCACATGGAGCCGGTCACCGACAAGTGGGGCGTGCGCATCAACCGCATCGAGATCGTCGACATCGTGCCGCCCACGAACGTCCTGCAGGCGATGAGCCTGCAGAAGGAGGCGGAGCAGCAAAAGCGCGCCTTGATCCTCAAGGCTGAAGGCGAGCGCCAGGCGGCCATCAACGAGGCGGAGGGAAAGAAGCAAGCGGCCATCCTCGCCTCCGAGGGTCAGAAGCAGGCGGCCGTCCGGCAGGCTGAAGGTGAGCGGGAAGCCCTCCGGTTGCGGGCAGAGGGTCGCAAGGCGGCCCTCATCCAGGAGGCGGAAGGTCGGGCGGAAGCGGTCCGGCAGGTCTACACGGCCATCCTCGAGTCGAGCCCGACGCCTGAGCTGCTCGCCGTCCTGCAGCTGGACACGCTCTCGCGCCTCGTGGAGAGCGACAACTCCAAGATCGTCGTGCCCTACGAGTCCGTCGGGCTGATGGGGGCCTCCCAGATGTTGAAGAGCGTGCTCGACGCCGCCGGCTCCTCCGGGCCGGCTGCTGGCCGTGCAGGTGGCACGGACGGCTCAGGCGCCGCCGGCGCCCTCGGCAGCGGCGGCGGCACGAGGCGCTGAGCCATCGCCGCCTTCAGGTGGCGATGAGGAGGATGCCGGCTGCCACGAGGACGGC
The DNA here is from genome assembly GCA_035623975.1 of Acidimicrobiales bacterium. Lineage (GTDB taxonomy): Bacteria > Actinomycetota > Acidimicrobiia > Acidimicrobiales > Bog-793 > JAKACA01. Next base: position 8,507 of record DASPSK010000027.1, read on the forward strand.
GGCGGCCACACGCCGGCCGCCGAACCGCTCCCGGAAGAAGAAGGCGCCGATGAGGGCCGCCGCGATCACGCTCGTCTCGCGCAGCGCCGCCACCTCGGCGAGAGGAGCCCGCGTCTGGGCCCAGAGCACGAGGGAGTAGGCGAGGACCGCGATGGTTCCTGCGAGGAGCCCACGGCCGACGAGGGGCAGCTCACCGTGGGGCACCGGCCCCCGGCGGAGAAGGAAGGCGACGGGGAACACCGGGCCTTGCAGCAAGAACAGCAGCGCCGCGTAGGCGTACGGGTCGCCCGAGCGACGGACGCCGAGCCCGTCGACGAGGGTGTAGGCGGCGATCGTGAGTCCCGTCGCCACGGCGGCCCCGATAGCCGGAAGCTCGGCGCGGGTGAGCTTCCCGGAGGACAGCGCCAGGCTCATGAGGCCGGCCGCGAGGATCACGATGCCCGTCCACGCCACGGCGCCGAGATGCTCGTCGGCCAGCCACCATGCCCCCACCGCCACAACGAGGGGCGATGTCCCCCGGGCGATCGGATACGTCTGGTTGAAGGCACCGAGGCGGTAGCAGTTGATCAGCCCGACGGCGTAGACGACGTGAATGACGGCCGACCCGCAGACGAAGCCGATGGCCGCCCGGGCCGGCAACCCGGTAGTGGCGAGGGCGATGCCGCCGGCCAGCGTCTCCGCGAGTCCGATGAGGGCGAGGGCGAAGAAGCGGTTCTCGATCGCCTTCGTCATGGCGTTCCAGGCGGCGTGCAGGACACCGGCGCCGAGCACCACGAACAGGACCACGGGGGTCAAGTGCGTGTGCAGCTCGGCTCCTCCCCCATGAGAACCGTCATGCGAAAACCTCCCGATCGCGCGGAGTGCAGCTTCTCACCCCGATGTCGAGGCGGTCGACGTGCACGCCGGAGCGGGCGCCTCGAGGTGTCGCCCGAAGGCTCCGGCCGGTAGCGTCGGTTGCGTGCAAGGCCGCGACGCCAGCACGGCGGGTGTGGTGCTCGCCGGTGGAAGGTCCTCCCGCATGGGCACGCCCAAGGCGGCGCTGGAGTGGCACGGCTCCACACTCCTGTACCGCACCGCGGCCGTGCTCGCCCGCGTCGTGACCGGCCCCGTCGTGGCGGTCGCCGCCCCCGGCCAGGAGCTGCCCGAGCTGCCACCCGGGGTGCAGGTGGTCGAGGATCCCGTCGAAGGCCTCGGCCCGATGCAGGGCATCGCCACCGGGCTGGACGCAGTCGCCGACCATGCGCAGGCGGCCTTCGTCTGCTCCACCGACATGCCCTTCCTGCACCCGGCCTTCCTCCGGCGGGTGCTGGACGGGCTCGATGTGCCCGAGATCGATGTCGTGCTGCCGGTGGCGCGCGGTTTCCGTCAGCCGCTCGCAGCCGGCTACCGGACGGCGCTGGCCGGTCTCATCGGGAGCCTGCTGGCCGACGGCGTCCTCAGGCCCGGGATGCTGTTCCATCGTTGCCGGGTGGAGGAGCTGAGCGATGCCGCCCTGCTGGCCGACGCCAATCTGGCCCGATTCGACCCTGAGCTCGACTCGGTCATGAACGTCAACGCCCCGGAGGACTACCTTGCCGCCCGGCAGCGACCCTGCCCGGACGTCGTCGTGGAGTGCTTCGGTGCCCTCGCCTCGGGCCGTCGCCGCGGGCCGCACCCGGTCCGGGCGGCGACACTCGCCGCCGCCGCCGCCGCCGTCGGGCTCGCCCTGGACCCGTACGTCATGGCAGCCCTGAACGGCGATCAGATCACCCGTGACCCGCAACTTCCGCTCGTGGCCGGCGACCACGTCGCCTTCCTCTCCGCCGACGCCGGGGGCTGACGACCCTACAGTTGGAGCGTGGCGCCGGGTGGGTACTTCGGACAGGCTCTCGTCGTCGACGTCGAGGGCGTTTCCGCCTCCGCCACCCCGCTCGCGCTCGACGAGCAGGTGCTGCGGGCCTACCTGGGCGGCGTCGGGTTGGGAACCTGGTTGTTGCACCGGCTGGCCCCAGCAGGCGTCGATCCGCTCGCGCCGGAGGCGCCCTTGCTGTTCGTGTTCTCGCCGCTCGTGGGTACGCCCCTCACCACGAGTGCCAAGTTCGCCGTGGTTGCGAAGTCCCCCCTGACGGGAATCATCACCGACGCCTTGGCATCGAGTCACTTCGCCATCTCGGGCAAGCTGACGGGCAACGACGCCATCGCCCTGCGCGGGCGGGCCGAGGCTCTCTCCGTCTTGCTGATCGGGCCCGAAGGCGTGCGGCTGGAGCCCGCCCCCGAGCTGGCCGGGATGCCGGCAGCGGAGGCAGAGGCGGCGATGCGCCAACGGCACGGGCCGGGGTGGCGCACGGCGGCCATCGGTCCGGCGGGAGAGTGTGGAGTCCGCTTCGCCACGATCAGCCACGACGGGCGCCACGCCGGCCGGGGCGGCCTCGGCGCCGTGCTGGGCGCAAAGAACCTCAAGGCCGTGATGGTGAAGGCGGGGACGCGGGTGGCCGTCGCCGACGCAGCTGCCGTGCTGGCGGCGGCGAAGGACCTGCGCGGACGCAGCTTCGGGCCGGCCACGAAGAAGTACCGCGAGATCGGGACGCTCGGCAACCTGCTCGCCTTCAACGCCATCTCGACGCTGCCCACCCGCAATTTCACCGCCGCCAGCTTCGAGGAGGCCCCGCGACTCGCCGCCGAGGAGCTGCAAGAGCTGCGCGAGGTGGCCCGCAACAGCTGCGCGTCTTGCTCCATCGGCTGCGAGCACATCTATGCCCGCAAGGACGGCGGCAGCCAGCGCATGGAATACGAGAACGTCTTCGCCTTGGGCCCGCTCTGCGGGGTGTCCGAACCCGACGATGTCTTCGCTGCCAGCGCCCGCTGCGACGAGCTCGGCATCGACACGATCTCGGCCGGTGGCACCATCGCCTGGGCGATGGAATGCGCCGAGCGAGGTCTGATCGACGCTCCCTGGCTTCGCTTCGGCGACGGTTCCGCCCTCCTGCGGGCACTCGATGCCATCGGCGCCCGCGAGCCGGGCCTGGGCGAGTTGCTGGCGCACGGCTCCCGGCATGCCGCCGGCATTGTCGGACGCAACTCGATTGATTTCGCTCCGCAAGTCAAGGGGCTGGAGCTGCCAGGGTACGAGCCCCGGACCCTGCAGTCGATGGCGCTCGGCCTGGCCGTGAACGCCCGCGGAGCCGACCACAACCGTTCCGGCGCCTACGAGGCGGACCTTTCCGACGAGCTGGACCGCTTCCAGGGCGGCGAGGCTCACGTGGCCGCAGCCATCGGCTCGGAGGACCGGGCCGCCGTCATGGACTCGATGATCCTGTGCAAGTTCCTCCGCGGGGTGTTCACTGACCCCTTCGCCGAATGGGCGGCCCTGCTCGCCTCCGTCACGGGCTGGGACATCGATGCCGACGAGTTGCGCGCCACGGGGCGGCGGATCGTCCTTGCCAAGCACGTCTACAACGAGCGCGAAGGCTCCACCGCCGCCGACGACCGCCTGCCCAAGCGGATGCTGGAGACCCCGCTGGAGCTGGGCTCCGGGCGGGTGGCGAGGTTGGACGCCGAGCGCCTGGAGGCCATGGTGGCGGGGTACTACGCCGGCCGCGGGCTGGACCGGGCAGGCCGGGCGGATCCGGACGACTTGGCCGATCTCCTGCTGGAACGATGACG
>DASPSK010000045.1:0-8594 GCA_035623975.1 Acidimicrobiales bacterium
CGAAAGGTCGTCTCGGACAGAGCCCGCGTCGGGGGTTCGTGCGGCGGTCAGATCACGGGGCCGCACCTGAGTTGGCCTCGGCGTCCTGTAGGAACTGCTGCAGGCTGATCACCTCGCTCGCTGGAGGCGCCGCCACCGTTACCGGGGTCCCGTAGTCAGAGAACTCGAGCGTCTCTGCCAACGACATCGACGTCGAGCCCACCGACAGGCTCGTCGACACGCTCTCACTTTGCAGAAGGCCCTGACCGTCGACGTAGACCTTGAAATTCAAGGCTTCGAAGTTCAGGTACGAGAGCGCTTGACGCATCCAGCTCGGGAGGTTGGCGGCCGCCAGGTCGGAGCGCAGCTTTGATGGACTCACCGACACCGAGAAGCCCTGGACGGCGGTGCCGTCAACGGTGGACGGTCCGAGCGCGACCACACTGTTGCCTTCCTCCGAAAGCAGCCGCAGCATCGTGGTCGGGTCCGTCTCGCTGGCAAGCCCGTCAGTCGAGCCGTTGCCCCCGGCGTGGGCGATGGCCGCCATGTCGAGCGAGATCCAGGACTTGCCTGGCGTGACGCGTTCCATGCCCGGAACGGCTTCGTAGATCGTGCCGCCGACATAGATCTCGTTCACTGTCTCTTGCTGCCCGGCGGACTCCAGCAGCATGTCCATCTGCATGGCGTTCTGGGTGAAGTCAATGCTCCCGCTACCAGATGACGTGATGGCAGAGCTACCGACGGTCCCAGTCAGGCTAAGGGTGACGTCGGCCGTTCTGCCCGTCAGGGTGCTGTTGACGGCCTTCAGCACCGCAGCTTGGGCGTCGGCCTTGGCGCCCCCGCCGAGAGCGATCACGAGACTCGCCGCCAGCAGTGTGGCGCCGCCCACGGCGGCCAGCGCCGTGGCGAGCCCACGGCGTCGGCGCCGCGGGGGAGCCGAAGGGTTCACATGGAGGGTGAAGTCGTCATCGGCCGCCAGCGACGGAGGTGGCGCGGCTGACGGGCTGGCGAGGAGCTGGAGATCCCGGATCCACGCATCCGTCTCGGGCGCAGGCGACACCCAGCCCGCCGCCGGGGCCACCCCGGCGGCCGAGGATGGGGAAGTCTCGGTGGTCGGTGGCAGCGTTGTCTCGGCCTCTTTGAGAGACACGCTGGAGGCGGCGTCGGGGTGCGACTCCGGTGGGTACCACTTGTAGTCCGAGGCCTGCCACCACCCGGGGCCTTGCGACACGTCACTCATCGGAACCTCGCTTTGCTCGTTGGGCATGTCATCGGCATCGAGACGTCGTGGCTTGAGAGAACCCACCATGAGCTTGAACCCCTACGGAGGTTCGACTCCTCTCGCCCGCACCAGTTGTCTGGCCTGGATGGTGATCCCGACGCAGAGCTCGGGGCCTTGGACGACCCCAGGGTCGTGAGCGCGTCGCCCTCTCAGGTCTCCTCCGCTGGCCGGGCTGGGAGGGCTTCCGCTGCGGTTGCCTCCTCCATCCGCCCGGACCGCCGCCGCGCCTCGACATCCACGAAGAAGGGCGACGTCGGCGCGGCTCGCCACACGACGAGGACCCCGATCGCGAAGGCCAAGGCGACCCCGGCTAGCGACACCCAGGCCACGATCGCCGTCTGCGTCGTGAGTCCGTAGAAGAAGATGACCCCCATGAAGAGCCCACCCAAGAGAGGGAGCAGACCCAGGCCCAAGAGGTGGGCGGTGCTCTTGCGGAGGTGGCTCTTGTAGAACCACACGCTGCTGACGGCGATCACGAAGTACATGAAGAGGCCGAACATGCCGTCCGCGCTGATGATGTCGCCGATGGCATGGTTGGCCGACGTGTTCTCCAGGTACGGGATGAGGAGCACGGGCGGTATCGCCGCGAGGATGAGGAGCCCGGCCCAGGGTGTGTGGTGCGCCCGGTTGATGAAGGCGAACACACGGGGAATGAGCCGGTCCCGCGCCAAGGCGAAGAGGATCCTGCTCGGCTCGGTCATCTGGATCTGGCACGTACCGATCACGGCCACGAGAACGGCGAGGGGGAGCGCCCGCCCGAGAAACCCGGGGACGAGCAGCGGGCCCGCCCAGGCGAGCACGTCGGTGCCGTTCTTGAGCACGGCCGCCTGGTTGGACACGCCTTCGAAGACCACGATGAGGAACGTGTACCACACGGTCAAAAAGCCCGTTCCGAGTAGCATCGCTCTTCCGGGGTTGATCTCTCGCCGCGTCGACTCCTCCCCGAGCACGGCCGTGGCTTCCCAGCCGAGGTAGAGGAAACCACACGGCACCGCCGCCTCGGCGAGACCCTTGAAGCCGCCCACGCCGGCGACGGCGCGGGAGATCGTGAAGTCCGAGAGCGACGGCAGGGTAGCACCGCCCGCTCCGGAGGCCTCGTGTATGAGGGCGAGGATCACGAACGAGATCATCGCCGTGTACTCGATGACGATCAGGCCGGTCTGCACCTGCACCGAGGGTCGGATGCCGCGGATCGAGAGCCACACCAGTATTCCCATGACGGCTGTGGCGACCAGCCAGGTCACAGGGTTCGAGAACGTGCGGGTCGGGAACAGCACGAAGAGGAGGTATGCGCCCGCGAGGGTGATGTTGCCGACGTTGGCGAACGTCGAGACGAACACGTTGAGGAACCCGGTACCGACTCCGACCGTCGGAGAGATCGCCTCGCCCACCCACACGTACGGGGCGCCTGCGTGCGCCTTCCACTTGTTGAGGCTCGCGTAGCCCATCGCCACAAGGAACATCGCCACGCCCGTCACGAGCACGGCGAGCGGGGAGATGCGGCCCGCGAACCCCACGAGCAGGGCCAGTGTGTAGGCGACGCTGCTCGACGGCGCCACGTTCGCAATCGAGACGACAAAGTCACCCCACAACCCGACCGCATTCTCTTTAAGACCCAGGGGGCGCAGGGCTGCATCGCTCGCCACGGAAACCACTTCCTCTCTCTTGTTTGGGACAATGTGTCAAGACCACTTGGATGCGCATGGTTCAGGGGTCATAGGGTCACGTGCTCACTGGGTCACAGGTCCACGGCGGCGCCTGGACCAACCCGTTCGAGCGTGAAGGAAATCCAGTCGGACACGTGGTACTCGACCGAGCAGAGGATTGGGTTGCCTCTGCCGTCGTAGTCCACCTGCTTGATGCACAGGAGGGGCGCTCTTCGCCTCACCTCCAGCCGCTCGGCGAGGGAGGCGGTCGCGGCTACCGGACTGAGCTCGGCCACCCCGCGGCAGATGGTCACTTGGCGAAGTTTGTGCAAAAGGCCGTAGATGGAGACGTCGTCCCCCGACAGCTCTTTGAGGTCAGTGACGTCGAGGAGATCGCGCCGTATGGCGTCGCGTGACCACACGACCGGTCGGTCATCAGCGAGGCGAACCCTCTCGATGACCGTGAGGGGGTCTCCCGGTGTCAGCCCCAGGCTCTGGGCCAGCTCCCGGTCCGCCGCCTCTTCGCGAACCTCCAGTCCGCGAACCCCCGGGCGGTAACCCCCGGAGCGGATCATGGCCGTGATCCCAAAGTTGCGGTTCAGGTCCTTTCTGATGGGACGCTTGGCCACGAACGTCCCCCGGCCGTGGCGGCGGATGATCAGACCGCGGTCTTGCAGCTGGCGCAACGCCTCCCGCAGGGTGGCCCGCGACACCCCGAGGTTTGCTGCAAGCTGGGCTTCGGCGGGGAGCTGGGTCCCAGCTGAGTACGCCCCGGCGGCGATCGCCCCGGCTATGGCGTCCGCACAGGACTCAGTCAAAGAGACGCGCGGACTCTTCAAGTCTGACAAGACACCCAGGAATTCAGGGCTGTTCATGTGACGTCCGGGCTCGCCATCGAGGACGGTCCGAACGCCGTTCCTCTGCGTGACCATTCAGCCCTCCGGCTGCCTCTCGCCGGCTCCCCCCCGGCACGTGGCGAAGTATATAGTCGTCTGACGACTAGAAGTCAAAGGATTCGATGGGCCGAGCCCTTTGGCCTGCGGGCAGTTGCTGGCCAAGGGCAGCAGCCCAGGCACGCCTGGATAACCTGTTGCCAGACGTCAGAGATGAGACGTACGGTTCGACGCGTGATCTGCGGCGGGAGGGACCGCTGATGAGCGGCGGGCATCTCATCGGCATCGACGTCGGATCACAAAGCGTCAAAGGCGTGCTGTGCTCCCCCGACGGCAGGCCGCTCCTGGCGGCGTCGCATCCGTGCCGGATGACGCACCCTGCGAGCGGCTGGGCTGAGCAGGATCCGGCTGAATGGCGCACCGGCTTGTGCGCGGTGGTCCACCGCCTGCTTGCCGAGCTGCCGGTCTCGGCCGCGGACGTGTCGCACATCGGCCTCGCCTGCCAAGTGGACGGCGTCGTGCCGGTGGACCGCAAGCTGTCGCCGCTGCGGCCGGCCATCATCTGGCTCGACAAGCGGGCGGTCGCACAGGCCGGCCGCCTCGTGGACGCTTTGAGCGCAGACGGCATCTTCGAGACCACGGGACTGGTCCCGGACGCTTCCCACACCGCTCCCAAGATGATGTGGCTGCGGGATGAGGAGCCGCACATCTTCCATGCGGCCAACCTGCTACCGCCTCCCGCCGCCTATCTGCTCGCCTGGTTAACCGGCCGCCCGCTCCAGGATCACGCCAACGCGTCGTCCAGCCTTCTCTACGACGTGACCGAACGGTGCTGGTCCGAGCCGCTCCTCGAGGCAGCCGCGCTCGAGGTAGAGCGTCTCGCTCCTATCGCCGCCTCGCACGAAGTCGCTGGACCGCTTCTGGCGCAGGCAGCCGTCGAGCTTGGGCTCACCACCCGCTGCCTGGCGGTGGTCGGAACCGGCGATGACCATGGAGCAGCCCTCGGCGCCGGCGTGGTCGAGCCCGGGTTGATCGTCGATGTCTCGGGGACGGCTGAACCTGTCGGGACCGTGGCACCGCGGTTGGTCTTCGACAGCGAGCGCCTGCTGGAGACGCACGCCCACGCCGTCGATGGAGCGATCCTGTTGGAGAACCCGGGATTCGTCTCCGGCGGCAGCATCCTGTGGCTGGCGTCGGTGCTCGGCAGCGAGCAGGCGGAGATCCTGTCCTGGGCGGCCGAGGCGCCGGCCGGCGCCGACGGGGTCACGTTCCTGCCCAACCTCTCGGGGGCGACCGCTCCACGCTGGAACGACCGGATGCGGGCGACGTTCCACGGCTTGTCCGTGAACCACGACCGCCGCCATCTCAGTCGGGCGGTCGTCGAGGGCTGCGTGTACGCCCTGCGCGACATCACCACTCGGCTCCAGGCCATGGGATTGCCCGGCGACGAGATTCGGGTGGTCGGCGGCGGCACCCGCACCCCGTTCTGGCTCCAGGCGAAGGCCGACGCATGCAAGGTGCCGGTGCGGCCCGTCCTCGGGCCGGAGCCCACAGCGCTCGGTGCCGCCATCCTGGCCGCGGTCGGTGCGGGTATGTACCCGGACGCCGCCTCGGCTTCTTCGCAGATGGCCGTGCTCGGAGATGAACGTTACGAGCCCGATGCTGAGACCTCGGCGTCCTACGACGACAGCTACGTGCGCTACCGGCGCCTCTTCGACGCCGTGGAGGAGATCACGTGATGGGCGGCGCCCTGCGAGGGTTCTTCGACGTGCAGCGTTATGCAACTCCCTCGCGTCCGATTGCGCTGCGCCGAGTGGAGATCGGCTTCGACGCCCTGCATCGCCTGCCCGATGTGATCATGGCCGTGGGAGGGGAGCGTCGCACCGGCGGCATCGTGGTGTTGTCGGACACCGTGCCCAAGAAACGCCTCGGCTCCGAGGTGACCGAGCTCGCCGCCTCACTCGCCTCGTCGGTGGGCCCGGTGGAGCGGGTGACGGCCGTGGAAGATGCCAGCGGCGTGCATGCTGACGATCACACCGTGTCGTCGGCGGCGGCTGCAAGCGCGAGTGCATCGGTCATCGTCACGGTCGGATCCGGGACGATGGCGGACATCGGCAAAGCGGTCGCCGCCCGGCTTCGAGAGCCTGCGCACGTTGTCGTCCAGACCGCCCTGAGCGTGAACGGGTACGCTGACGACCAGTCCGTGCTGCTCGTGGACGGGGTGAAGCGGACCACGCCGACGCGCTGGCCGGACGCACTCCTTGCCGACACTCAGGTACTGGCGGAGGCGCCCCTCGAGATGAACTTGGCAGGGGTCGGGGATCTGCTGGCCATGTTCACCGCCCCGGCCGATTGGGGGCTCGCCCACCTCCTTGGCATGGACGACCTCTACTCCGACGACGTCGTGGCGATGGTGAGGGAACATGGGCCGGCGTTGTTGGACGCCGCGCCACTGTTGCGGAACTACGACGTCGAGGCGATCGAGCTGACTGCCAAGGTCCTGACGCTGAGCGGCCTCAGCATGGGTCTGGCGGGAACGACGGCGCCCGCCTCGGGAGCCGAGCACACGGTCAGCCACCTGATCGAGATGGCGATCACCCGTCAGCGCCGACCAACCGCCCTCCACGGTGCCCAGGTGGGCGTGGCGACCGTGCTTGCCTCCCTCGTATGGCAGCACGTCGAGAATCACGTGCGGGCCGGAGCACGAGACATGCGGTGCCCATCCGACGCGAAGATGCGGCCGGCCGTTCTTCGGGCGTTCGGGCACCTCGACGAGTCGGGTGCCATGGCCGAGGAGTGCTGGCGTGCCTACCGGCACAAGCTCTCGAGGTGGCGAGAACTTCACGGCGACGTGGACGAGCTCGATGGACAGCACCTGCAGCGGGCGACTCGCTGGCTCGGGCAACCGGCCGCGCTGCTCGCTGCGCTGCGGAGCAGCGGAGCGCCGACACGGATGTCGCAGCTCGATCCTCCCGTCGACGCCGAGACGGCGAGATGGGCGCTTGCGAACTGCCATCTGATGCGCGACCGGTTCACCGTGATCGACCTTGCGTTCTTGCTCGGTATCTGGGAAGCCGCCGACGTCGACGCCATCCTGGCGCAGGCAGCCGCCATGGAGGGCGGGCTGTGACCAAAGGGAACCTCCTCCGACCGGAAACCCTCTTCGACGGCTACGCGTTCGACCTCGACGGAACCGTCTACCTCGGCGACGTCCCGTTGCCGGGCGCGATCGAGACCGTCGCCCGCATTCGCCAGGCCGGTCGCCCGGTCGTGTTCGTCACCAACAACCCCCTGTACAGCGCCGAGGAGTACGCCCGCAAGCTCCGCGACTGCGGGATCGATGCGACGACGTCTGATCTGGTCACCGCCACCGACGCGCTGGTGTCGTACCTGAGTTCGACGCACCCGACGGCGCAGCTGCTGGTCGTCGGCGAGGGGTTGCTTCGGCGAACCTTGGCGGCTGCCGGGTTCCTGCTGACCGACGAGCCGAGCACGGCCGACGCGGTCGTGGTGTCGTTCGACCGAACCTTTGACTACGCCAAGCTGCACGCCGCCTACCAAGCCGTCCGGCTCCATGGGGCCTATCTGGTGGCAACGAACCCCGACCCGTACTGCCCCACTCCGGAGGGGGGCTTACCCGACTGCGCGGCCATGCTGGCAGCTATCGAGGCGTGCACGAACACCACAGCTGAGGCGATCGTCGGAAAGCCGAGCCACCACATGGCCGCCGCCGTGCTGGAGCGTCTCGGGGTCAGCGCGCCCGGAGCCGTCATGGTGGGTGACCGTCTTGCGACCGACATGGTGATGGCGCGGGACGCGGGGATGATGAGCGTGCTGGTGCTGACCGGGGCTACCAGCCCGAGTGACCTCGAGGCTTGCGACCCGCACCTGTTGCCCGACTACGTCATCCAAACCTTGGCCGACCTGCTGCCCGAAGTATCCACCCGAGAGGACGCCGGCCCGGCGCCGCAAGTGAGGAATCTGGAACGTGCCTGAGTTCGTCTTCATGCTCACCCACCACGACACCACCGTCGCCAACGCTCGTCAGGTCTACGACGAGGTGCGCGGCACGGGACTGCGGTACGTCGGCTTCAAGGACGTTGGCGCCACCATCGACGAGCTCGCCGCGGTCACCGGGGCGGCGCACGCCGACGGCCTGCAGGTCATGCTCGAGGTGGTGTCGACGAGTGAGGACGACGAAGTCAAGAGCATTTCTGCGGCCGCGGACATCGGCGCCGACTGGGTGTTGGGCGGCACCCATCCGGACCGAGGCCGCGAGATCCTCTCTGGGACCGGAATCAAGTACTGCCCGTTCCCGGGGATGGTCGAAGGCCACCCGAGTGTGCTCAAGGGCGAGATCTCCGAGATCGCCGAGGACGCCCGCCGCCTCACGGCCACGAAGGGGATCCACGGGCTCGACCTGCTGGCCTACCGGCACGTTTCGGTGGACCCGCTGTCGCTCGTCCGCGCCGTCGTCGAGGCGGCGTCGGGACCGGTGATCGTTGCCGGTTCAGTGGCCTCGTTGGACCAGATCCGGGCGGTGGGAGAGGCCGGCGCGCGGGGGTTCACGATCGGCGGCGCCGTCTTCGAGGGCCTCCTCCCCGGCGGACCTGACGTGGCCCGAGAGGTCCGAGCCGTGCTGGCCGCCTGTGGCGCATCCGAATAAGCCGACGAGAAGCACCGCCCTTCCCACCTTCACGGCGATGATCGAAGGCGTCCGTGAGGCTGCGATCCGTGCGGGCCTGATCGAAGCGGAGACCTTCGATGCCGGCGTTCGGGCTCTCTACAGGACAA
>DASPSK010000067.1:0-14904 GCA_035623975.1 Acidimicrobiales bacterium
GGATTGGGCGTGCACCAGGTCCGGCAGCGGCGTGAAATCTCGCGGTTTCATGTCGCCGCTCGCATCGGCGTGGCTCCGGCGCGCCCCGTGAGCTCGCCCACCGCGCGGCGGCCGGTGCCCCGGGGCATCTCGTCCGCCTGCCGGCGCCGGTCTCTGGTGTCCATCCGAAGGAGTGTGCACGTTGGGGCTCCGGCCCGCAATGCCACGTGGCGCCCTCCCGAACAAGACCTGATGGCGGGCCTCGGGAGGGCTTCGGGAGACCGGCGCCTCACGCGTCGGCGTCTGTCCCGGTACGCCGGGACTTTGGCCCCTGGGCACCGGCCTCGGCGGCGAGGAATATAAGGCGGGAGGCGGTGAGAAAGGGGAGTGGGGTGAGCCTGCTGGGGCGGCTGACGACAACGCTGAGCGCGAAGGTAAATGAGCTGCTGGACCGCCTCGAGGACCCGGGCGAGGCGCTCGACTACGCCTATCAGCGCCTCTTCGAGCAGCTCGGGAAGGCGCGCCAAGCCATTGCCCACCTGGCAAGCGCACGGCAGCACTTGGTCTTGCAGTCAGCAGAGCTCGAGGAGTACGCCTCGGAGCTGGAGTCCCAGGCGCGAGAGGCCGTGAAGGCCGGGCGTGACGACCTTGCCCGGGAGGCGCTCGCGCGGCGCAGCGTGATCAAGTCGGGAGTCGCCTCGCTCGCTCGCGAGGGTGACGAATTCTCCGAGGAAGAGGAGCGGTTCATCCATGCGGCCGGACTTCTCCAAAGTCAAGTGGAGATCCTCGGCGCCCGGAAGGAGGCGATGAAGGCGAGCTATGCGGTCACCGGGTCGAAGGCCGAAATCGACGATGCCATCTCGAAGATCAAAGATGACGTGGCCAAGGTCAGCGTCACCGTGCGCCGCGCCGAGGAGAAGTCCGCCCAGCTGCGGGCGCAGTCCAAGAGGATCGACGCCCTGCTCGTCTCCGGGGCGCTGCGGGATCTCGCCTCCACACCGGAGTCGATCGCGGCAGAGCTCCGCGAGGCGCGGGGATCCGAGGATGTCGAACGCCAGCTGGCGACGATGAAACGGGGGTCCCGAGGCTGAGGCGGGCGGCCTGGCAAGGCGAGATCGGTCACCCCGCCTCGACGTGAATCCGCCTCATGCCCGGAGGGGGGGTGGGCGCTCCCAACGGGGGAGCGCGTTCACAACAAGGGCCGTTGTCCCCTATCGAGGGCGCACCTACCGGCGTTGACTGACGTTGTTGCTACAGGCGGCGCAGACAAGGACGCCGAGGATTGTGAGCAAACGATGCCAACAGTGAGTGCGTACAAGCGGCCGGCCAGTCTCGAGGAGGCCTTGGTCGAGCTCGAGGACAACCCCAGCGTTCTCGTCGGCGGTGGGACGAAGCTCCATGCCACGACCGGTGAAGAGCCGGTCGTCGTTGTCGACCTGCAGGCCGCCGGCCTGGCGGGAGTGTGGCCGCACGGGGGCGACAGCGTCGTGCTCGGTGCCACGACCACGCTCGACGACCTCGCCAGCAGCCCAGAGCTGCCGGAAGTCGTTCGCCAGGCCGCCCGCCGCGAGCAACCGAGCAGCCTGCGCACGCTCTCGACGCTCGGCGGGTGCGTGGCGAGCGCCGACTTTGAGAGCGAGCTCCTCGCCACGCTGCTCGTCTACAGAGCGACCGTGAGCCTTGTCGCCAGGTATGGCACGTCCGAGACCGCCCTCGCGGATCTCCTCACCCGCCCGAGCCGGCTCGCCGGCCGGATCATCACCGCCGTCGAGATCGAAACGAGCGGTCGCGCCGCCGTAAAGCGGGTCGCTCGCACGCCCGCCGACCGGGCGATCGTCGCGGCCGTCGCCCGCCGGGATCCGCAAGGGACGCTGCTGGTGGCCTTCTCTGGGGTCGCACGGGTACCCGTGCTCGTCGACGACCCGGAGACGCTCGAGCCTCCCGGCGACTTCCGCGGGTCGAGCGAGTACCGCAAGGCCATGGCCGAGGTTCTCGGCACACGGGCACGGGAGGCACTTCGATGATCACGATTCACGTCAGGTTGAACGGCGCGAGCCGTGCACTCGCCTGCGCGCCCGGTGACACCCTCCTGTCCGTGCTGCGTCGGGAGGGTCTGACGAGTGTCCGCTTCGGCTCCGAGACCGGCGAGACGGGTGCAGCCGGTGTGTTGCTGGATGGCCGGCTCGTCTCGGCCGATGTCCTCCTCGCCGCCATGGCTGACGGGCACGAGATCACGACGGTCGAGAGCCTCGACCTCGCCCGCGGTGAGCTCCACCCTGTGCAGGCCGCCTTCGTCGAGACCGGGGCCATCCAATCTGGCTACTCCGCCGGCGCCATGGTGCTGGCGGCGGTGGCTCTCCTGCAGCGGCAGCCGGACCCGTCCGAGGCTGAGATCCGCGACGCCTTCTCCGGGATCCTCGACCGCGAGAGCGGTTATGTGAAGACGGTGGAGGCGGTCAAGCGAGCTGCCGCCGTCCTCCGGGGCGAGAAACCCGACCCCTTCGAGCCCATCATCGTCCGCCCTCTCACAGGTGCCGCGGCCGCTCAGAGCGAGGAAGGGGACTTCGAGGAGGCTGTGAGAGCTGCCTCTGCGAGCGATGCCATTCCCCGTATCGTCGTCTCCCCCGACGTCACCCCGACCAACGTCGTCGGCAAGCCCGAGCCGAAGGTGGACGCCCTGGCGCTCGTGAAGGGGCATCCGGTCTTCACCGACGATCTCGAGCTGAGGGGTCTGCTCTACGCCAAAGTGCTCCGCAGCCCGCACGCCCACGCTCACATCCTCGCCATCGACGACCGGGCGGCCCGCGCCCTGCCCGGCGTCCACGCCGTCGTCCACTACGGCAACACGCCGCGGGTGAAGTACGCCTCCGGCGGCCAGAGCGCCCCGAACCCGTACCCCTGGGACCAGGTCAGCTTCGACAACACGGTCCGTCATGTGGGTGACCGGGTGGCCGCGGTGGCCGCTGAGTCTCTCGAGATCGCCGAGGAGGCGTGCAGGCGCATCAAGGTCACCTACGAGGTGCTGCCTGCCGTCTTCGAGCCGCACGCCGCCATGGTGCCGGGCGCCCCCGTCGTGCACGACGAGGACGACTCGCTTGGAGTTGTCGACACCACCACGAACGTGAGCTCGCACGTCGAGGGTCGCACGGTGGAGGACATGGAGGCCGCTCTCGCCGAGGCGGACCACGTCTTCGAGGGGACGTTCCATGTCCAGCGCGTGCAGCACTGCGCCATCGAGCCGCACGTCACCATCGGCTGGCTCGACCCGGACGAGCGCCTCGTGATCCGGACGTCCACGCAGGTGCCGTTCCACACGCGCCGCATGCTCGCCCCGCTCGTCGGGCTCCCGGTGAAACAGATCAGGGTCATAAAGCCGCGAATCGGCGGGGGTTTCGGCGGCAAACAAGAGATGCTGATCGAGGACATCGTCGGCCACCTTGTGCTCGCCACCCGGCGCCCCGTGCGCCTGGAGCTGACGCGTGAGGAGGAGTTCGTCGCCTCGCGCACCCGTCATGCACAGACGCTCCGGTTCCGCACGGGCGTGACGAACGACGGCCGCCTCGTCGCCCAGGACATGTCGGTCGTCGCCGACACGGGCGCCTACGGCGTTCACGGCTTCACCGTCTGCTCGGTAACGGGCACGCGGGGCCTCTCCTCGTACAACTGCCCCGCCAAGCAGTACGGCTGCGAGGTCGTCTACACGGACGGGCCGGTGGCCGGCGCCATGCGGGGCTACGGTGCCCCCCAAGCGGTCTTCGCCCTCGAGTCGCACCTCGAGGACATCGCCAGGGCGCTCGCGCTGGATCCGATCGAGTTTCGCCGGCGGAACTGGGTACGTGCCAACGACCAGCTCGATATCGTGCCCCGCCTCGGGGAGCGGGGCGCCGTCGTGGACGTCTCCCCCGAGGACCTGCCCCGCGTGGCGAGCTGCGGGACCGAGGAGTGCGTCGCCCAGGCGCTCCGCGCCATCGGCTGGGAGCGGCGGTACGACCCCGACTGGAAAGTGCCGCCGGGCCGGCCGGGGATACGCCGAGGGATGGGCTTCTCGCTCTGCGTCATGGGCTCGGGCATCGCCGGTGTGGACATGGGGGGCGCCTCGATCAAGCTGAACGACGACGGCTCCTTCAACCTGCTGATCGGCGCCACCGACCTCGGCACCGGGGCAGACACCGTCGTCGCCCAGATTGCCGCCGAAGTACTCGGCGTGCCCCTCGAGGACATCCTCGTCTACGAGGCCGACACCGACTTGACGCCCTTCGACGTAGGCGCCTACGCCTCCGGCACGACCTACATCTCCGGCATGGCGGCAAAGAAGGCCGCCACCGTCGTCGCCCGGCGGATCGCCGAGCGGGCGGCTGAGATCTTCGGCCTGCCCTCGGCCGATGCGGTGGTGCTGCACGACCGCCAGGCCTGGGCGCCCGATGGGAGGGCCGTCTCGCTCGCCGAGATCGCCCTGCGGTCGCTCCATCTCGAGCATCAAGAGCAGATCATGGGCGTGGGCTCGCACCTCGCCTCGGAGTCGCCATCGCCGTTCGCCGCTCAGCTGGCCGAAGTCGAGGTGGACCTTGCGACGGGGCAGGTGAGCGTGCAGAAATTCGTCACCGCCGTCGACTGCGGTGTCGCCGTCAACCCGCTCACGGCAAGCGGCCAGGTCGAGGGCGCCATCCTCATGGGCCTCGGCTATGCCCTCACCGAGGAGCTCGTCCTCGACGCCAACGGCAAGATGGTGAACCCCCGGTTCGGGCCGTACTGGATCCTCCGCTCCGACGACGCCCCGGCCACCGAGGTCTTCCTCGTGCAGACGTTGGAGCCATCCGGGCCCTTTGGCGCCAAGGCGATCGGAGAGATCGGTGTCGTCGGCGTCGCCTCGGCGGTGCGGAACGCCATCCTCGACGCCACAGGCGTGGCCCTGTACGAGACGCCCTTTACTCCCGAACGCGTCTGGCGGGCGCTCCGGCAGGCAGGAGCCGTCGCACCGGCCGCGCCCGCTCGGGCGGGCTGAACCGCCGGCGCCAGCAGCCGGCTGGGGCAGCCTGTGGTCGCGCCTCTCAGCAGCTCAGGACGTGCTACGACTCCACCGGGCGCCGACGTTCACCGCTCGTGGGCGGGGGCCCCGGTCGTTCGCTCAGTGACCCCAGGAGCTGGCGCAAGAGCTTGTTGAGCTGTTTCTTCTCGTCGAGGCTGAGCTGACCGAGCAGCTGGCGTTCGCGTTTTGCTTGCACGCAGACGTAATTGTCGAGGGTCTCCCGACCTTTCGGCGTCATCTCGACGACCTTGCCGCGGCGGTCGGCAGGGTCCGGGAGGCGCACGACGAGCCCGGCCGCCTCGAGCTTGTCGAGCTGATTGGTCATCGTGCCCGTCGACACCAGCAGGGTCTTGGCGATCTCGCCCTGACTGCGGGCGCCCCGCGCCAACCGCAGGAGGATCTTCAGCTCGCCGTGGGCGAGGCCGACCTGGTCGCGTGTGCGAACGGCGGCCCGCTCGAGATACCGCTGCGCCATCTCGACCCGAGAGACGATCGCCTCCACCTCGGGGTCGATCTCCGGCCACGCCGCCGCCGCCCACCGCGCATGCTCGTCGTAGTCGTCATCGCAGGGCAGGACGTCTTCGATCGCGGCGGAGGAACGTGCCCCCCTGCCCCTCGCTCTTACTGCCTCACCCATGTCGCCCTCATGATAGCGGAGAGTCGCTTGAAGCAGAGTAGCTTGACAACAAGCTGTAAATCAAGTAGCTTGGTATCAAGTGAGTGGGGCGTAGCCCCCGGAGAACCCATGGAGTCAGAGAACCCATGGAGGAGGTGTGAAGTGTTCCCAATGTCATTGCCTGACTTGGTGCGAGCCCATCAACAAGACGTCGATCGTCGGCTCGAGCGAGCCACCGTCGCCTACAGCCTCGGCGCCTACGACGCCGGCGACGCCGGCCCGACCGGCCGGCTGACGAGCTTGCTGGCGGGCCTCGGGCGTCACCTCTTCGGTCGAGCGGGCGGCAGGCTCGCCCCGTCCCACCGCCCCGAGCCCGGGCCCGTGCCGTTGCTGTCGCGGGATCGCCGCCCGTTGACGGCCGACAAGCGCTTGGCGGCCGCAGGCGACGACCGGTGTGGGGACTGCAACGCGGCCGTCGGGTAGCGGTTCTCGCCGCAGGCCCCTGACCCCGCGGGGACCGGTTGCGATGTAGGGATGGGGGAGCGCTCGGCCAGTACCGGCTACGTGGGGACCGCCGACACCTGCTTCGAAGCGGCACCCGCACCGACGGCGTTGATCGCCTTCGCGGTGAAGTAGTACCTGTGGCCCTTCTTTAGTCCTGTGGCCACGTATGTGCGGGCGTGGGGCGGCAGTGGCTTGGGGTTGAGCGGTTTGCCGGCCTCGTGGCCTGAGCTCGTCCCCATGAAGACGTCGTAGCCGGTGACGGCGCTGCCGCCGTCAGATGCCGGAGGCTTCCACGAGAGCGTGACCTTGTCCTTGCCGGCGGTGGCCTTCAAGGAGACCGGCGCCGCGGGCGCTTCCGGGGCCGATCCCCAAATCCACGTGTCGTCGAGGGAGGGCCAACCGGAGAAGAGCAGCAGCTGGTCGGCGCCGGCGTCGTAGGCCATCGTGGCGTACGCCCGAGCCGGGGGCACCTTCGACGGGGTCAACTCGGTCCAGGTTGTGGGACTCCAGGTCCAGGTGTCGTCGAGGGCGCCGGCGTCGTAGCCGCCGAAGAGCACGAGCTGGCCGGTCGCCTCGTCGTAGTCCATGGAGCCGCCGTCGAGGGTGGGCGGGCTCTGGGCGGGCGCCGACTGGGTCCACTTCGTGCCGTTCCAGGTCCAGGTGTCATTGGAGTCGGTCCCGCTGCTGTTGGAGCCTCCGAAGAGCACGAGCGTGCTGGTGGCGGCGTCGTAGGCCATGGCGGTGCCGTCGAGCGCTCCGAGACCGGTCGTGGAAGCGGAGACCTCCGTCCAACTCGTGCCGCTCCAGCTCCAGGTATCGGCGAAGAAGGAGTAGGAGTTCGGGTCTTCGCCGCCGAAGAGCACGAGCTGGTGCGTGGCGGCGTCGTAGGCCATGGAGGCATAGGCGCGGGCGTCGGGGCTCTTGGCGGGGGAGAGCTCCCTCCAGGTCGTGCCGGTCCAGATCCAGGTGTCGTTGAGCTGTCCGCCGTAGTCGAGCCCGCCCCAGACCTCCTCGCCGCCGAAGAGCACGAGCTGGTGCGTGGCAGCGTCGTAGGCCATGGAGGCGCCGAAGCGGGCCGAAGGGCTCTTCGACGGAGTGACTTCGGACCAAGCGGTGCCGTTCCAGATCCAGGTGTCGCCGAGCGCCTTGAGGCTGTTGTCGAGGCCGCCGAAGAGCACGACCTGACCGGTGGCGGCGTCGTAGGCCATGGTGCCGTTCTCTCGGGCGGGCGGGGGGAGCGCCGAAGAGACCTCGCGCCAGGTCGGCCCTCCGTTGGCGTTGCTCGCCGTCGCCGGCGCGATGGCGACACCGAGGCCGGCGACGACGAGGAGTGCTGCCGCCAGCGCGCTGGCGAAGCGACCGGCGTCAGCCCGGGCGGCCGCACGGCGCCTGCCAGTCCGTTGCCCCGCACGTGCTGAACGTGAACGCACCGACATCGGTGGCCTCCCCCTTGGTCGAGCACAGCCAGACAACAGTCGACATGACTGAACGGAGACCGCCCCCGCCGGCTGCGAAACTAGTGGGCGCGAGTTTGACAGCTTTGCTCGCCCCTCGTGTCAGGCGCGCCGGCCGCTTCTGCGCATCTGCCTTCGTTTCGTGGCGCCGCGGACCCCGCTTTGCCGTTGTGGCGTCCGCATGCGATCCTTGGCCGCACGCTCACGCTTCAACGAGGGAGTCGGATGTCTGCAGATCTCGTCACCAAGGCCGCAAGCTTCGTCGCGGTCGCCATGGTCCTTGCCGTCTTCAGCGGATGCAGCTCGTCGGCGTCGCCCGTCACGACCACCACCGCGGCCACCACCACGAGCAGCTCACCGCCCTCGTCCACCGGATCCACCACTTCGTCCCTGCCGATCGACCTGGTCGGAGATACGGTCCTTTGGAAGGGCACGGTGAGCATCCAGGGGGCGGCGACGGACTCGGAAACGTGGGCCGCCGGCGAGGACCTCTCGAACTTGAACACGGGAGCGAAGCTCGATTGCGCCCAGGCCGCCTCCCAAACTGACGCCTCGAGCTATATCGGCAGCTCCAGCCCGCTCTGGAACATCCCCGAACCCGACACCGGAATCAGCATGATTCCCTACGGCACCACACCCGTGACGGTCGACGTCGACACCGACGTCGACAACTACAAGGGGCCTGGCACCTACACGCAGGCAGCCGGGGGAGGCGGCGGTGTGTCGATGGGTGCGGCCGACCTGAAATCGGGTGACTTCACCTACTGGATCGACCCCGCGAACGGCACCACCTGGAAGTTGGTCGTGAATGCCAACGGCTCGGGCTCCTTCACCTTCGCCAAGGCCTGGGCCGGGGGAGACGACGCCACGAGCGGGCCATCGATTTCAGGAACAGTGACCTGGACCTGCCAGAACCTCTCCTAGAGGTCTGTGCGCGCACCAACCCTGCCGGTCACACGTGCGCAGCCAGCCGTCCACGCCCGGGAGGATCGGCTGAAAGGCTACGCGGATAGGCGAGCGCGTACTGGCGACCGATCCGTCGGTTGCGATCGCTCGCCCGACGGTGAGGTTCTAAGGCTGCTCCGCCTGCTCGGCCGGATGGAAGGTCCCGTGCCGGAGGTCGCTTCGCGGCTGACCGGTCTGCTGGGGTTGCGGACTCGGCGGGCACGTATTCCGGCTGCGGGTCGTGGGCGCCGACGATGTGAGCGTTCGAAAGGCTGCCGGGGCCGGGTGCCGCCGCCGTCCGACAAGGGGGGACGGGGGTCGTCAGGAGCCGGGTATGTACGCCGCCACCAACCGGTGTCAGGGCCCCGATTGGTGAAGCGAAGCAGCAAGGGAACCCCCAGCAGGAGCGCGCACATGAGGACGGAGCGCAGGAGGAACCCGAACATGGAGAAGTGAATGTCCGGCTCGAAGCTGCAGTGCAACAAGGGGCTGCAAGGCGGCGGGATACCGGCGGCCATTCTGGTAGCGGTGTGCAGCATGTCGCCTGACCCCCCTTGGAGGACCGCTGTCCGGGTTCAACCTAGGGTAACCTTTCCGTCGGCGGTCGAGCACAGCCGGTCATAAGTGCCGGAGAGCAGGCGTGGACGCGCCCGCGACGGCGCGGCGGCAGGAGACGGAACGCACACGGGCTTCCCGCCGACTTCCGTCACGGCTCCGATCGGCGCATGAGCTCGATCACCGCCGTGAGGTCGTCGTCGGCGTATCCGGAGGCTGCGGCCTCCTCGTACCGATCCCTGACGACTTCGGCGACCGGCAGCCGGAGCCCCGCCCGCAACGCCAATTCGGTGGCGAGACGAACGTCCTTGGCTCCGAGGGCGGTCGTGAACCAGCCGGCGTGGTCACCGGCGAGGAGGCCGTTCAGCCGGTTGCGCAGGGCCGGGGCGACGAGGGGCGACTCATCCAGGAAACCTCTCAGCACGGGCTCGGGCATGCCGACCGCCTGTGCCGTCGCGATCATCTCGGCCAGAACGGCGATCCCCGACAGCAGCAGGTAGTTCGCCAGCAGCTTCAGTTGCAGCGCCTCCCGCACGTCAGCATCGAGGTAACGGACCTGTGCTGAGAGAGCGCCGAACACGGTGGCCGCCTGTTCGAACCGCTCTTTCGGCCCGGAGACGAGATAAATCGCCTGGCCAGAGGCGACCGCCGTCGGAGCGCCCAGGATGGGGGCGGCGAGACTGCGCCCTCTGAGCAGCTCGCTGAGCTTGGCGGCCGTCTCCGGTGAGACCGTGCTCATATCCACGAACGTGGCGTCATCCGGGAGGGCATCTGCCACCCCGCCGTCCTCACCGACGACGCTCAGTACGGCCGCATCGTCAGCGAGCGACGTGATGACGACCTGCGCACCATGGGCGGCTCGGGCCGCCGAGGGAGCCTCCTCGGCTCCCTTTGCCACGAGGTCGTCGGCGCGGCCGGGCGACCGGTTCCAGATCACGACGTCGTGGCCACCCTCGAGCAGTCGAGCGGCGACCGCATGCCCCATCTTTCCCATGCCGAGCACCGCGACGCGCACCATGTCTCCTCAGGTCAGCAAGCGGAGGCAAACGAGGGCGAGCACTCGCGCCGAGAAGTTGAGATCGCCGATGTCAACATGCTCGTCCGGCTGGTGTGCGAACGCTATGTCGCCGGGGCCGAAGACCACCGCCGGGCGATCGTCGGTCGCGTACCAGGCGGCATCTGTCGCGAAGCGCATTCCCTGGGGGCCGTCACCCACGGTCCCACCGAGGTCAAGGATCGCAGTGTTGAGGACCTGCACGAGGTGGGCGGCGTTCGTCCCTTGCAGTGGCGGGAAGGCGACGGTGCGGGACAGCTGCCAGTGAAGGCCCGGGCGCTGGGAGGCGAGGCGGCCGAGAAGATCTCTCACCTCAGCTTCGGCGTCTTCCAGGCTCTCCGAAGGGAGCACTCGCCGATCGAGGGTGAGCGTGCAGCGGTCGGCGACGGTGGAGCCGCTGCGGCCGCCCCGCACGAGGTTGACCGAGTAGGTTGCCGGGCCGATCCCCGGGTAGGGGGCGGCGGCGAGGCGACGGCCTTGCTCCTCGACGAGCGAAACGAACGCAGCCGCGTCGTGAATGGCGTTGCGACCGTCCTCCGGATGCGAGCTGTGCACGGCCCAGCCGGAGAAGACGATCTCGGCGATGAGCTGCCCGTTGCCGGTCGGGAGCACCTTGCCGGCCGAAGGCTCCGTGACGATGACCCAGTCGCCGACCGCCTCCGAGGCGGCGCGTCTCGCCCCCGCAGAGGTCTCCTCCTCGTCGATGACGGCGTGCAGGGCGACGCTCCCCCGCAGACTCACGCCTGACCGCTTCAGGGCGAGCAGCACGGCGGCCATGCAAGCAAGGCCGGCCTTCATGTCGCAGGCACCGCGGCCGTAGACCTGGCCGTTGGCCACCGCGCCGGCGAACGGGTCGGCCGTCCAGCCGTCGCCGGCAGGCACCGTGTCGAGATGGCCGCACAGCACGAGCGTGGGCTCGGAAGAACCTGTCCTCGCATACAGGTTCGGCCTGCCCGGAGTGACCTCGGCGAGGGAGCAGGCGATCCCCTCCTGCTCAAGGAACGACGCCAGGAACTGGGCGCACGATGCTTCGTCGCCGGGCGGGTTCTCGCTCGGGTGGGCGATCAGCTCGCGAAGCAGGCCGAGCATCTCGTTGTCGTCGACGGCGTCGAGGACGTGTTGCTCGCGCTGGCTGATGCCTCCCGCGTCGGTGTCCAGGGTGCGGGCGTCGGCCATCCTCGCCAAAGCTAGCCCGACTCGGTGGCCCGCTCATCAGCCGTGGGAGGGCTCGGCCCGCTGATTGGCAACAGCACGGCAACAGTACGGCAACAGTTCGGCAACAGTACGGTCGTGAACTTCATCGCCCACTCCCATGTCGTGCTGCGCGCCGGGGGCGGTTGGGAAGTGGCCTTTGGAGCCGCCCTGCCGGATCTGGCGTCGATGGCCGGCACCCGGCTGGACCGGTCGCTCCTCTCCCCGGCCGTCGCGGGCGGCGTCGCCCTTCACCACCGGGTCGACCGGGTCTTTCACCTCCTCGGGGCTTTCCACGCCGGCTCCGCGCAGATACGCGACGCCCTGGAGGACGCCGGCGTGCCGCTCGGGCCGGCCCGAGCCGTCGGTCATGCGGGCTACGAGCTCCTCCTTGACGGCTGCCTGCTGACGCGTGCCGGCGTGCCCGAGGAGTTCACGCAGGTGCTGGCGGGCGCGCCCGACGTGAGCGCGGCCACTTCCGCGGACGGAGCAGGCCGCTGGCGGAGTCTCCTCGCGGCCATGAGAGACGATCGCTGGTGGCTCGACTACAGGGATCCGCAACAGGTCGCCCGCGCCCTGCAACGCCGGCTGCAGGCTCGGCGGCTCCTGCAGTTCTCCGAGGCGCAGCTACCTGTCGTCACCGAGGTGCTGGCAGCGGCGCGTCCCGGCGTCGACGCCGGCACCGACGAGGTCGTCCGGGCAGTCGCCGAAGCCATTCGTCCTGACGGGCCGCCCGCTAGAGGGGGCGCCCACCCTCGGCCTCATCAGGGGGCGGCCGAGGGCGGACGGTGACGCCGGCGCTCGCCGGGACACCTCAAGGAAGGAGGCCGGCGAGCCGATGACTATCAGCAGATGAAACTTCGCTATGAGTCTCTGCGCCCCGGTGACGCTGACGGTGGCCCGGTGGTGCGCTTCTCCCGCGTGCTGCACCGCTACGGGTCGCTGGTGGCGTTGGATCACGTCGACCTCGAGGTAGCCCGGGGCGAGACGGTCGCGCTCTTGGGCCCCAACGGTGCGGGGAAGTCCACGGCCATCTCGATCCTCCTCGGCCTGCAGCAGGCACAGGAGGGCACCGTGTCGGTGCTCGGCACGGACCCGCGCTCTGCCATGGCCGCAGGCAGGGTCGGGGCGATGCTCCAGGTGGGCGGGGGGAGCGGGCTCCCCTACGGGGTGAAGGTCGGCGAGCTCGTGGCCATGGCCTCCCGTCTGTACCGCCACTCTGCCCGTGTCGAGCGGACCTTGGCCCGGGCCGGCCTCAACGGCCTCGCTGACCGCCAGACCCAGCGCCTCTCGGGAGGGCAGGCGCAACGCGTGCGCTTCGCTCTCGCCATCGCAGGCAATCCCGACCTCGTGTTCCTGGACGAGCCGACCGTCGCCATGGACGTGGAGGGACGGCGCACGTTCTGGGGGATGATGCGCGGCTTCGCCGCCGAGGGACGCACCGTCGTCTTCGCCACCCATCACCTGGATGAAGCCGACGCCGTAGCCGACCGCATCGTCGTCTTGCGCAAGGGAGCCGTGGTGGCAGACGGCGCCGCCTCGACCATCAAGGCGACCGTGGCGACGCGCCGCTTGCGATTCGTGTCCAAGGGAGCCGATCCCGCCCGCCTCCGCGAGCTCGATGGCGTGGACGCAGCCACCGTGCGCGGCTCGGAGGTGGTCCTCGACTCCCTCGACGCCGACGCCACCGTGCGCTCGCTGGTCGCCTCGGGCATGGCCTTCAGCGACATCGAGGTCACGGGGGCGGATCTCGAGCAGGCCTTCGTGCGGCTCACGGGCGACCTGGCGGAAGTGAAGACGGTCGACGACGCCATCGCGGGGCGGCTGCGGGGAACGCGGAGCCGGACGCTGGCATGACCGGGCTCGGCGCCTACCTGCGTTTCGAGGTGCTGCGCCTGTTGCGCAACCCGCGCTACGTGGCGATCACGCTCGGTTTCCCCGTGGTCTTCTACAGCCTGTTCCTCCACAACCTGCAGCCTGCCGAGCACGTCGCCGGCACGACCTGGAACGCCTATTTCATGGTGTCGATGGCGAGCTTCGGCGCCGTGGTGGCGGCGCTCAACGCCGGCGGGACGCGACTGGCGGCGGAACGGTCCTCCGGCTGGACCCGTCAGCTCAGCGTCACCCCGCTGCCCGCTTGGAGCTACGTCGCCACGAAGATCGCCGCCACCATGGTCATCGCCCTGCCGGTCATCTGCGTCGTCGAGCTGACCGGGCTGCTGATCGGTGCAGTCCGCCTCGGGCTCGAGACCTGGATCGTGCTCACCGCCGTGCTCTGGGCGAGCACCCTCCCCTTCGTCGTCCTCGGAGTCCTCGTCGGGTTCGTCGCCTCGAGCGAAACGGCCTATCCGCTCGTCACGGCGCTCATGTTCCTGTTGAGCTTCTTCGGCGGCCTCTTCACCCCGGTTCGCGACATGCCGGTGGTTCTCCGTCACGTGGCCGACTTCCTGCCCACCTACCACGGAGCTTCTCTTGGATGGGCGGTGGTGGCCGGGCGAGCCCCCGGAGTCCGTGACGCTGGCATCCTCGTCGTCTACGCACTGTGCCTCGGGCTGGCGGTCAACTGGCGTCACCGGGCAGAGGAAACCCGCGCCCTCGCCTGAGTCACGCCGGAGGCGGCGACGGTCCTTCGTGCCGCAGGAGGGTTGAAGGGCGGTCAAAGGCGCTGAACAGCCCGTACCTGGCCGCTAACCTTCATGTTGACGTCAGTTTCGAGGCGCATGATTTCTCGACGACTCCCGATGCGCGACGCGCTCGTCGACGCATGACCTGAGAGGTACCGCTATACATGCAGTCCGACCCGGCCACCGGCCCTCTTCCGAGCCCGCAGAGTCCCGGGCGGCTCCGGTGGAGATGGGGGCGCCGTCGCCGCGCCCGGGGGCCGCGCCGGCATCCCTGGCGTCACCGGATCGCCGTGGTCAGCGTCTCGATCGTGGTCTTCCTCGGCCTTGTCGCCGGCGCCGGCTTCGGCTACATCGCCTACCGCAACGGTCAGATCCACCGCATCACCGTCAAGAACCTGACGCCGGTTGCCACCAAGGTCGGCTCCAAGGACGACCCGCAAGTCGGGGTGCAGACGTTTCTCATGATCGGCTCGACCTCGCGTTGTGCCCTGACGACGCAGAATCCCGTCTTCGGCACCTGCGCCGAGGGCATCACCGGAGTCAACAGCGATGTGATCCTGCTGCTCCGAGCGGATCAGAACACCGGCACGATCTCGGTGCTCTCCATCCCCCGGGACCTCGTCCTCGAGAACGTCCGCGACGACGACCAGAAGTTCTACAAGATCGATGCAGCCCTCGCCGACGGCCCCGGCCAACTCGTCGCCGTCATCGAGCAGGACTTCGGCATCCCTATCAACCACTTCGTTGAGCTCAACTTCGACAGCTTCCAGAATGTCGTCAACGCCATTGGCGGCATCCGCATGTACTTCCCCTTCCCCGAGACCGACGACTACTCGTCCCTCGACATCAGAACTGCCGGCTGCCACCTCCTCGACGGCTTCGAGGCTCTCGCCGTCGTGCGCGCCCGTCATCTGAGCTACTACGACGACGGGCAGTGGGACTACGACGGCAGCGGT
>DASPSK010000097.1:0-11877 GCA_035623975.1 Acidimicrobiales bacterium
CACGTGCCCGCGGTCGTCGACGATGACCCCAAGGATCTTGGTCCCGCCGACGTCGATGCCGATCGTCGCCGGCGTCGTCAGCTCTCGTTCTCCACGCGCGCCTTCAGATCCCGGATGGCTGCGTGGAGGATGTTGCCCTCCGCGCGCCGTTTGATGAACCCGGGAAGCGGCACGCGAAGTTCCGCGACCAGCTGGTAGGTGATCTCCGTGCCCCCACCGGGCGCCTCGACGAAGCGATAGAAGCCATCGAGGCGGTCGGTGAGGTCACCGCTGCGCTGTACCCATCCGAACTGCTCCGGCGCCTTCGAGTAGTCGTACACGAGCGTGTAGTTGGTCGAACGACCGAAGGCGGCCGCCCGGAAAGCCACCACGACGGGACGGCCCTGGTCGTCCCGTTCGAGGACATGGACCTCCTTCAGATCAGCCACCCACTCCGGGTAGCGCTCGATGTCGGCCACCGCCTCGAAACACTGCGCGGGGGAAGCCTCGACGACCATGCGCTCGGTGGTCTGCTCCGCCACAGGTTCTCCCTTCTCAGGCGCTCGACGCCGGCGAATGCTGCTGGCTCATCGACGCAGGACAGTACCCGTCCCGGGCGGCCGTGCGCCTGATGCCGGGATGGGGCCGTCGCCCTTTCATGCGCCGGCCTGCTCGAGAGCCGCCTGCAGGCGCTTGGCCAGCAGGTTGTAGTCGAAGTCGGCCACGACTCGCTTCCTGGCGGCCGCTCCCAGGCGGCGCCGGCCCTCGGGGTCCTCGAGCAGGCTTCGCAGGGTCTCGGCGGCCGCGGCGGGATCGCTCGGGTCGTCCACCACGAGGCCGGTCTCGCCGTGCACGACGGCCTCGTGGGCACCCCCGCTCCGGCCGGCGACCTGGGGTACGCCGGCAGCGGCCGCCTCGAGGAAGACGATCCCGAAACCCTCCTGCTCGAGGCCGAGCCATCGGTCCCGGCAGAGCATCGCCCAGACGTCGGCGCAGGCGTCGAGCTGGGGCAGGTCCTCGTCGGCCACCCGCCCGAGCATGTGCACGGCGCCGGCCAGGCCCTCTCTCTCGATCAGCTGCAGGAGGCGCTCACGATCTCGTCCCCGGCCGCCGATGGCCAGGCAGAGGTCGGGCATGCACGGCCGCAGCAGGCCGACCGCCCGGATGAGGACGTCCATGCCCTTTCGCGGGACGAGACGGCTCACACTGACGACGAGCCGGCCGTCGACGGGAAGGCCGAGCCGTGCGCGGGCCCGGTCGCGCTCGGCCGGCCCGAGGGGATGGAAGCGTTCCGTGTCGACCCCCGGCGGAACGATCACCGTCGGGGGCAGGCGCCGACCGAGAACCCGGCGGGCTTCCTCGGCCGGGTACCCGCCGGCGGCGATGACGAGGGCGGCCGGCGCCAGCACGGAGACGAGCATCCCGTTCACGAGCGGGAGACGCCCGGGCACGCTCACCTCCGCACCGTGCACCACGACGCCGTAGGGCAACCCGAGGCGGGCAGCCACGAGCCCGAGGGGCAGAGCAGGGTCGAGCACGACGAGCCCGGCGTCGACCTCCCTCGCCAGCTGACGGATCTGGCGGCTCAGCTCGGGCGTCGGCAAGAGCACCGGCGAGGAGGAGCGCACGACGCGAAAGGCCTGCCGGCGGTCGAAACCCTCCGCCCCTTTGAACCGCGTCGTCAACACTGTCACGTCCTCCGGCGGCAAGCGCCGCCAGAGCTCGTAGAGGTAGCTCTGGATCCCCCCGATCTTCGGCGGGAAGTCGTTGGTGACGAGCAGGTGCCTCATGACTGCTGGCGGTCCGGGCGCCTGTGCAGTCCCCCGCCGGCTCCGTCACCTGGGCCGCTTGCCGCCGTGATCAGCCGACCCGGCGCTCGAAGCGCAGCGTGGGGACCAGACCGGCCGAGTGGAGCAGGCGCATCGCCCGGGCCTCGGCGGCGTCGACGATCACGGCCCCGCTCGCGCTTCGACACGCCGGTCCCGTGGCCGACTCCGCCTCCAGGTCGTCGGCAAGGAGGAACGACACGACGCAATCGTCGCAGGCCGAGCTTCCCTCGAGCCGGCACTCGTCGCAGCTGATTGTCAAGGGATCCATCACAGGTGTCCTCTTCCCCCGGTCCGTGGTCTCTCCTGCTCACGGGCGACCATGGGAGCATGATCGCAGGAGGGTGTGTCACAACGGCCTGATCATCGCGGCGAGGCTAGTGGCGCGCGGGATCGCGCCAGCACCGCGCGAGCACTAGCTTGCCGGGATGGTCAGCCGCCGGCTCAAGGCCGTCTGGGATCTCAACATCCCCGAGATCAGGGAGTACGCCGGCGTGCACGAGTACGACGGCGCCGTCATGGACCTCTCTCCGGGCGGCGTTCGCGGGGCGCTCGACCAGCTCGGCCCGATCGGAGCTGAGGAGAACCTGAGCGACCCCCATGACGAGAGTCACCTGCAGGCCTTCGAACAGGGCCTGCTGACCTCGTTGGAGGTCGCCGAGATGCATCGCTGGAACCCGCTTCCGCACCTGTTCAACCTCGACCTGTCCTGCTACGACCGCGAGTACGCCCCCACGGCCGACCGGCAGGCGGCGAGGCGAGCCCACCTCGCCCGCTGGCCGGAAGCCGTCGACGCCTCGCTCGAGTCGCTCGACGCCGTCCCCGCCCCGGTGGCCGAGGCGCTCGCCGGACCGGTCGCCGGGCTGGCTGACGGCGTCGACCCAGAAGAGAGGGCGGCGCTGGCGGCTCACGCCCGCCTCCTCGAGCGGGTCCAGCATGCCGCCGACCACGGCAACCCGGACGCCTCTCTCGGGGCCGTGACCCTCGCCCGTCTCCTCGGCGACGGTGAAGCCATGCCCGTGGATCTCGGCCGCCTCGAGCTGCGGGCGGACGCAGAGCGTGACCGCCTCCGATCCAGGCTCGAGGAGGAGTGCGAGCGCATCGACCCGGACACGGCACCGCCCGTGCTCATCCGGGAGCTCGTGCGCGATCACCCCCCGACGGGCGGCATCTACTCCGCCGCCCGTCGCATCATCACCGAGGCGACGGCGTTCACGGTCGAGCACGATCTCCTCCCGAAGCTCGGCGGCGAGTGCAGGGTAGGGCCGGCGCCTCCCTCGCGTCGCTACGCCGTTGCCATGATGTCCTGGAACGGCGCCTACGAGGCGGACGCGCCCGCCTGGTACTACGTGAACCCCCCAGAGGAGTCCTGGGACGAGGCGGTGAAGGACGAATGGCTCTCGATGTTCAGCGCCACGACACTCCCCGCCATCACGGTGCACGAAGTGACCCCTGGCCATTTTGCTCATGGCCGCATGTTGCGGGACTTCGCCGAGGGCGACGTGAGGCGCAGCCTCTGCTCTCAGGCATTCGTCGAAGGCTGGGCGCACTACGGCGAGGAGCTCATGGTGGAAGCGGGTTTCCGGGCCGATGACGCCCGCTTCGCCCTCGGCGTCTGGATCGAGGCGCTCCTGCGGGTGACGCGGCTCGCCGCCGCCCTCGGCGTTCACCGGGGGACGATGAGCGTGGACGAGGCGACGAGGCGTTTCGAGTCGGACGCCTACCTGCTCGGGCCGGCGGCTCGAACCGAAGCCACGCGGGCCACCTTCGAGCCGACGTACGGTCGTTACACCTGGGGCAAGCTCGAGATCATGCGACTCCGGGACGAGGCCATCGCCACCTGGGGCAACAAATTCACCCTCCGCCGCTTCCACGAGACGCTGCTGAGCCTCGGCGGGCCGCCCCTCGGGACGATGGGCGACATCCTCGCCCCCTGAGCCGGCCGACGGCCCAGCTGACCAAGCTTCAGGCAGCTTGCACGGTCGCCGTCCCGACGACCTTGGTTTCACCCTCGGCGTTGGCGAGCCTGCACTCGACCTCGACGAGGCGCCGCCCGCCCTCGGTGCGCTTGCCCGTGACCACGATGCGGGTCACGAGGGTCTCGCCCGGCCACGTCTGCTTCGAGAAACGTACGCCCACCTGCACCACGTGCCCAGGCCCCGCCCAGTCGGTCAGGGCGGTGCAGAGCAGGCCCATGGAGAACATGCCATGCCCGAAGACCGACGGCATGCCTGCAGCCTTCGCCAGGATCTCGTCGTGGTGCATGGGGTTGAAGTCGCCGGAGGCACCGGCGTACTTCACGAGATCGGTGCGGGTGAGCATCTGGCGGCGCTCAGGGGCCGTCGCGCCCACCTCAATGTCCTCATAGCTCGGCATCGTCACGTCCGTCACGTCCGTCACGTCCGCACGAGCAGGTTCGTCCGCGACGTGACGACGAGCTCGCCCGTCACGTCGTCGTACCAGCTCGTCTCGAGGACGACGAAGGTGAGGGTGTTCGTAGCGGACTGCTTTTCGTACACATCGGCCACCCTGCCCTCGCCCACAAGGACGTCGCCGACGACGACAGGCCGGTGGTACTCGAATTCCTGCTCACCGTGCAGGAGGAGGCCGCCGCGGGCGAGCAGGGGACCGAGGATCTCGCCCATGCCGGATGCCGCCTCGTCGCCGCCGTCCGGCTGGAGCTCCGGGAAGGTTCCCCAGTGGCCCATCACGAATGGATAGGTCGGGGGCACGGGGATGGCCGGCAAACCGGCCGCAGCTGCCGCCGCCGGATCCCGGTAGATGGGGTTGGCATCCTTCACGGCGTCGGCGAACACGGCGACGGGGCCGCGCTCGATCACGACTCTCGTGTGGCCCGTCGACTTCCCGACGACACTGCGATCGACCGGCACGGATCCCCTTTCCTCCCCGGTGCAGTTGCCCGGCCCAGCGGTCCAGCGCCGCCAGCCGCACCGGACGCTACCAGGGTTTCTTTGGCGTTCTGGAGAGTGAAGGGGACACATCCGTCCCCTCAACTCTCCAGAACCACAGGCAGAGCCTCTCAGGTCATGAGGAGGCGCAACAGCGCTGGACACCTCGCCGGCGCTTGCGCGGCGGCGGGGGCTTGACCTAGGGAATGGCCGATGCACCTCTCCGAGCTCGTCACCCCGGCGCTCGTCGTCGATCAGGCCGCCCTCGACGGCAACCTCGCCACGATGGCGGCAGCCCTACCGGGAGCGCGGTTGCGCCCGCACGTCAAGGCCCACAAGTGCACCTCGCTGGCGGCACGACAGGCTGCCACCGGTCACCACGGCTTCACGTGCGCCACGATCCGCGAGTGCGAGGGGCTGGCGGCCGCCGGCCTCGGTGAGGATCTCCTGCTCGCGAACGAGGTTCTCGACACCCGACGCATCGGCGCCCTCCTCGAAGCTGGGCATCGCGTGACGGTCTGCGTCGACTCGGCGGCGACGATCGCCGCCGCCGTCGCCGGAGGGGTGCGAGAGGTCGTCGTCGACGTCAACGTCGGCCTGCCCCGGTGCGGCTGCGCCCCCGAGGACGCCGCCGGCCTCGCCGAGCTCGCTCGCTCCCTCGGCCTGTCGGTGCGGGGCGTGCAGGGCTACGAGGGTCACGTCGTCGGCCTCGAGAGTGCCGTCGAGCGCACCGAGAAGTGCAAGGCCTCGATGGAGATCCTGGCGGCGGCGCACGCGGCCGTCGGCGGAGAGCTCATGTCCGCCGGCGGCACGGGCACCTATGTCATCAACACCTGGGCGAGCGAGATCCAAGCCGGCTCCTATGTGCTCATGGACACCGCCTATGGGCGGCTCGGGCTGCCGTTTCGCCAGGCGGTCTACGTTCTCGCCACCGTGATCTCGACTTCCGCGCCCGCTCTGGGCGCCTGGTCGGTCGCAGATGCCGGCTTGAAGGCCTTCGGTATGGACCACGGTCTCCCCGAGATCGCCGGCTCGAAGGTCTGGTACTGCTCGGATGAGCACATCGTCTTCGAGCCTGCTCGCCACGTCGGCGATCGCGTCCTCGTCGCCCCGGCTCACGTCGACCCGACGATCGCCTACCACGAGCGTATGCACCTGGCCGATCTCGCCTCCGGCGAGATCCTCGAGACCTGGCCCGTCGACCTGCGGGGCTGGTAGGGCTCAGCCGTCCCGCGCCGCCAGGGCGGCGCCGAGGGCCCGAAACGCCCGCCCTCGGTGAGAGATGGCGTGCTTGTCCGCCGGCGACATCTCCGCGAACGTCCTTCCTCCCCCACCGTCGGGCACGAAGACGGGGTCGTAGCCGAAACCGTTGCTGCCCCGGGGCACCATGCTGATCTGTCCGTCGACGGCGCCGCTGGCGACGACGACGGAGCCGTCCGGGAAGCAGGCGAGCGCCACGGTGCGAAAGCGAGCCGTCCGCCCGGCACTCCCGACGCCGGCGAGCTCGACGAGCAGCTTGGCGACGTTGTCGGCGTACGAGGCTTTCTCTCCGGCAAAGCGCGCCGAGAAGACGCCCGGGGCGCCTCCGAGGGCGTCGACCTCGAGACCGGTGTCGTCGGCGATGGCGGCTTCGCCCGTCGCCGCCACGAGGGCGGCCGCCTTCAAGCGGGCGTTCTCCTCGAGCGTGTCGCCGTGCTCCTCCACCTCGGGGACGTCATCTGGCCTCGGCAGGAGCTCGACCTCGCCGAGCGCCTCGGTGAGGATCTGACGTAGCTCGGCGGCTTTGTCGGCATTCGCCGTGGCGAGGACGTACCGCCGCCTCACGGGCGCGGCGGTGGCGGTTCCGCCAGGACCTCGGCCTGGGCGGCGTGCAGGCTTGCGATGCCGTCCTCGGCGAGGCCGAGCATGCTCTCGAGCTCGCCTCGCGTGAACGGGAGCCCTTCTGCGGTCCCTTGCACCTCGACGAAACGGCCAGAGGCGGTCATGACGACGTTCATGTCGACCTCAGCCCGGGAATCCTCCGAGTAGTCGAGGTCGACCATGGCAAGGGCGTCGACGATGCCGACCGAGACGGCGGCGAGATGCTCGCTCAACGGGTGCTTCGTGATCGTCCGAGCGGCCAGGAGGCGGGCGCAGGCGTCGTGCAGGGCCACGTAGGCCCCCGTCACGGCTGCCGTCCGGGTGCCCCCGTCGGCCTGGAGCACGTCGCAGTCGAGGATGATCTGGCGCTCGCCGAGAGCGACCATGTCGCACACCGCCCGCAGCGACCGCCCGACGAGGCGCTGGATCTCCTGCGTGCGGCCCGACTGCTTGCCCTTGGCCGCTTCGCGGGAGACCCGCTCTCGCGACGAGCCCGGCAGAAGCGAGTACTCGGCCGTCACCCAGCCCTTGCCGGTGCCCCGCATCCAGCGGGGGAGGTCCTCATCGATGGAGGCCGTGCAGAGCACGCGGGTCTTGCCCATGACGGCGAGGACCGAGCCGGCGGCGAATTCGGTGTAGTCGCGGATCAGCTCCACGGGGCGCAGCTCGTCAGGGGCTCGGCCGTCACGGCGCTTCAGCGGCTCGTTCGTCATTCCCGCAGGCTATCGGGAGCGCCCGATCAGAAGTAGATGGTCTTCTTGGCGCGTTCCACGACCTCGTCGAGGTCGCCCGTCCAAGCACCCGTCGAGAGGTACTTCCAACCTCCGTCGGCGGCGACGAAGACGATGACGCCCCGCTCGATGCTGGCGGCGCACTTGACGGCGCCGGCCAGAGCGGCGCCCGCCGAGATGCCGGCGAAGATGCCGAGGTCGGTGAGCCGCCGGGTCCACAGGATCGAGTCCCTCGGTCCCACGATCGTCTTGCGGTCCAACAGCTCCTCGCCGCCCAGCTCGGAGAAGATAGGAGGGATGTAGCCGTCGTCGAGGTTGCGCAGACCGTCGACCATCTCGCCTGCCGGCGGCTCGACCGCCCAGATCTGGATGGCGGGGTCTCTCTCCTTGAGAAAGCGCCCCACCCCGAGCAGCGTCCCGCTCGTCCCGAGGCCGGCGACGAAGTGGGTGATGCCGGGGCAGTCGCGCCAGATCTCGGGGGCGGTGCCCTCGTAGTGTGCCCGCGGGTTGGCCGGGTTGCCGTACTGGTAGAGGAAGACCCACTCCGGGTGCTCAGCGGCGAGGACCCGCGCCCGGCGCACCGCGCCGTTGGAGCCCTCGGAGCCGGGGCTCTCGATGATCTCGGCTCCCCAGAGCTCGAGGAGCTGGCGGCGCTCCGGCGAGACGTTGCTCGGGAGCACCACCTTCAGGTGATAGCCCTTCACGCGGCACACCATGGCAAGGCCGATGCCCGTGTTGCCCGAGGTGGGCTCGAGGAGCGTGGCGCCGGGCCGGAGCAGGCCTGAGGCCTCGGCGTCCTCGATCATGGCGAGAGCCGGCCGGTCCTTCACGGAGCCGCCCGGGTTCTGACCCTCGAGCTTGACGAAGATGGAGACGCCGGGGTTGGGGCTGAGCGGTGACACGTCGACAAGGGGGGTGTTGCCGATCATCTCGAGGATGCTGCGGTAGGCCGTCATGGAGATGTCGGCTCCGAGCGGCACCCGCCCGTGCAGTCGGGAACTGGCGTCTCAGCTCGCCCCGCCGGCGACGGCCGGCAGGATCGACACGACGTCGTCGGGTGCCACCTTCGTGTCCAGCTTGTCCAAGTAGCGCACATCGTCGTCGTTCACGTAGACGTTCACAAAGCGGTGCAGGCTGCCCTCTTGGGTGAGCACCTGACCGGCGATGGCGGGATAGGTCTGCTGCAGCCTCTCGAGGACCTGGCCGATGGTCTCGCCGTCGACGTTCACGACCGACTGGCCGCTGGCAGCGGGACGGAGCACGGTGGGAAGGCGGATTGCGACAGACACGGGGCCTCCGAAAGATGACTGGTTAGGTCGGATTATATCTATCGAGGACAACCACCGTTTCTTCGCAGATGTTCCCGTCGACGATCCGGTACGACCGCGTGGAAGGCACCTCGTGGCGAAGGCCGACGAGGACGTAGTGCCAGCTCGGGTCGGGCGCCTGGCGGACGTCGGTCGGCGAGGGCCACGGATCGGTGTGCGTGTGGGAGTGAAACACGCCGATCACCTCCAGCCCCTCCTCCCCCGCCTGCCGGTCGATGCGGAGGTGATCCCGCGGGTCGACGGTGTAGACCTGCGCCGAGGCGGCGGCATTGCGAGCTGGCTGCACGGAAGCGACGACGCCGCTCGCATCCCCCACGAGCAACCCGCAACCCTCCTCCGGCACGCAGGCGATGCAGTGGGCGGTCATCTCGGCGAGCTGGTCTGCCGTGATCGTCAGACGCGTGGGCTCTGGCTTAGGTGGGTTTCCTGGTGGAGGGCCGGGCACCAACAGATCATGGCCGGTGGCGCCCCCCTTCGCCGCCGACGACCCTCTGCCGCTCGGGCGGCCGATGGCAAGTAGCGTCCACGTGTGGCAAAGAAGGGATCCTCACGCAAGGCGCGGGCTCGCTCCGACCAGGAGCGGGGGATCCATCGCGTCGCCTCCAACCGGCGCGCCCGCCACGACTACGAGATCCTCGAGACCTTCGAGGCCGGCCTGTCGCTCACGGGGGCGGAGGTGAAGTCGCTCCGGGCGGGCCACGTCGCCCTGCAGGATGCCTACGCCCGCATCGACGACGGTGAGGCCTGGCTCGTCGGCGCCCACGTGGCGCCATACGAGTACGCCACCGGCTACGGGCGTTTCGACCCGGATCGGGCGCGCAAGCTACTCCTGCACCGGGAGGAGATCGACGAGATCGCCGGCAAGGTGCAGCAGAAGTCCCTCACCCTCGTGCCCCTCTCGGTCTACTTCAAAGAGGGCCGCGCCAAAGTGGAGATAGCCCTCGCCCGCGGCCGCCGGCTCTACGACAAGCGGCACGCCATTGCCGAGCGCGACGCCGCCCGCGACACGCAGCGGACGATGAAGGAGTACGAGTCCCGCCGCTGAGGTGCAACGACTTGACTACCAGGTAACTTGCCCACCAGAATCCTTCGCAGGCGTGTGCGGTGGGTGCACGCCGCAAGAAGGGGGACGGAACGTGATTCGCAAAACAGTCCTGGCGCTCTCGCTGCTCGTGATCGCTCTCGGCACCGTCGCTGTGAGCAGCTCGGTCGCTGGCGCCTCCGTGCACGGCACAGTGACATTCACCGGCAGCATCAGCTGCAAAGTTGCCACTTCTTCCGAGGTGACGTCGAGGCCAGGGCTGGAGACCACGACGCCTCGTAAGGTGAAGTTCACGGTCTCCGCCACGCTCGTGGGCTGCAAGGGCAAGACCTCGAAGGGCGGCGCCAAGATCGTCTCCGGCGCGCTTACCGGCAAAGCCACCGGTTCCTACGACTGCGAAGACCTGCTGTCACCGCCGCCGTTGAAGGGCAAGATCGTCTGGACGACCATCGGCAAGGCGGCCGCCGGCACGGCGATCACGTTCTCGAGCGGGGCGTTGAGCTTCCCCAACTTGACGTACACGTCCACGCAGACAGGGTCGTTCGCCGGCACGGGCAGCGTTTCGCTGACGATCAAGGGCAGCGAGGATGCCCTCTTGGCCGTCTGCGGAACCAAGAAGGGCCTTACGAAGATCAAACTGTCGTCCGGCCAGGTGAGCCTCGGTTAGCGTCCCGCCAGCCCGCCTCTCCTGCGGCGGTAAAATCGGGACAGCCTGGGCGGTAGCGGTGCGAGCCGCCCGGCACCACTGCAGTCGGCGCACCCAGATGGACCAACTCGGGGGTGACAGGCTTCGACTCCGGTCGTCGAGGTGGGAGAAGCGAGCCGTGGTCTCCGGAGCCACGTTAAAGAGCCGGAAACCAACACAAACGCCGAGCACCAGCTCGCGCTTGCCGCCTAAATAACGGCAACGTCTGTCCGGCCCCAGCCCCATGGACCGGTAGCAGGCGTCATCAAGTGGGGCTTACTCGGGCAGCGGCGCTGACACGCTGCACGAGGAAATCTTCGTTAGCTGGAGGCCCGTCCGGACGCCGGTGGCGGGACGGGCTTCGAGACCTCACCGCCGGCTGCGCTCGGAGAAGTCCCATCAAGAAACCGGAGGACGCGGGTTCGACTCCCGCCACCTCCACTTCGTTGTCAGATGTACAACATTCTCCCATCCCCGACGTGCCGATCAGGGACAGCGCGAGATCACGGCAGGAGCGCGCGCTCGAGCGCCTTGAGGACAGTGCTCCGGTATCGGGCGACGCTTCGCCTTCGGTCTCTCCGAAGCACCTGGTGCGCCTGTGGGGAGACGAGGAGGAGAAGGATGTCGGTGGTTTCCTCGACGCCGAGATCCGGGTGGAGCACTCCGTGGGCGTGGAGCGCATGAGCGATCAGGGCCGCGTCCCGGGCGAAAGCTCGTTCCCCTTGCATCACAGCTTCGCGTAGTGCTTCGTCGGCTCCTGCCGACTCGTGGGCGGCCGTGACCAGCGCACCAGACCGCTCGTTGAGATTCGTGACCATGGAAACGAGGAGTCCCAGGGCCTTCTTGCCGTCGCGTTCGGATAGGGCGGATTGGAACTCGGGACGCTCGGCGAGTGGGATCGGCTGGTCGTCGCCAGCGGTGGCAACCCCGATGACCTCCATGAAGAGATCGAGCTTCGAGGGAAACGCCAGATAGGCCGTTCGTTCCGAGACCTCCGCACTGTCGGCGATCTGGCGCATCGTGGTGCGCGCGTAGCCCTGCTGGACGAAGAGCCGAGCTGCGGCGTCGCGGATCTGGGTGCGCGTGCGCCGGGCTGCTTGCTCCCGTAGGGGCGACCGGTACGGCCGCTTGACAGGTCCACCCATTGGATGCATACTATCAGCGATCACTACAGTGATACTGCACCGGAATCCCCGGCGCTGGCCAGGGACAAGAGAAAGGTCGACCATGCATGCCACCGTTGTCCATGTGAACATCCACGACCAGGCCGAGGCGAAGCGCGCGCTCGACCAAGAGTTCATCCCAATGCTCAAGAGAGCTCCCGGGTTCGTAGGCGCGTACTTTGTCGCCGTCGATGACACCCACGGGGTCTCTATCCAGGTGTTTGAGACTGAGGATCAGGCGAAGGCTGCCGCGCCGCCTGAGACCGGACCGGGAATGGGCGGGGTGACGCTCGACACCGTCCAGTTCGGCGACGTCATCGGCACTGCATAGATCAGCGACTTCGGGCTGGCGCC
>DASPSK010000100.1:0-2206 GCA_035623975.1 Acidimicrobiales bacterium
GGCCGCGATGGCGCATCCCGTCGATCACGGCGGCGAGCTGCGGTGCCGGGAGGTGGTGGATGCGTCCGAATTTCTCCGCCGGCATGTCCATGTCGAGGGCGAGGAGGACGTGAGCCTCGAGTCCGCCGACACCCTCGATCATGAGGGCCGCGATGTGACCGTCGCCACGGTGCTCCCGCAGCAAGGAGGCTGCATGAAAGAAGCAGGCCACCACGTCGTCGGGGATCGGGATAGCGCGCAGCGCGGCGTACATGGGTCGGCCCTCTGCCGGGGCGCTCGTCCCAGCCTTGATCAACAGTTCGGCGGCACGGGCGAAGGCCGGGGAGTCGACGCGATCGCCGAGGATCCGCCGCAGCGCCTTCACGCAGCCCATCTGGCGAGCGGCGATCGCCGCTTCGGGCGTGGTGGTGCGCCACACCTTCGGAATGTGGCGAGCCACCTCGCCAGGAGCAAAATTGTAGAAGAGCGCGTCCACCACCTCCGCCGTGGCGAGGCCGAGCGGCGCCGCCCGTCCAGCGAAATAGGTGTCCCAGTAGTTGGTAAACCCCAGAGCGAACATGGCCTCGGTAGGTTCGTGGACTGCGTAAGGGATGACACCGATCGGCTCAACGAGCTCGAACATCCGGCGAGCCATCGAATTCATCGTCTACTCCTCCTGGCGCAGCGCGCCGCCCGGTGCCGTCCCAGTTCCGGTGTAACAGCCTCCGGAATCCCCGATTGGTGTATCGGTCCACCTACCTACGGCGACGCGGCGCCCTACAGGTACCTGCCAGCTTCCCTAGCGATACCGAGTAACCGAACGCACTCAGCCCGTCGCTAATGCTTCGGCTCGCACAGCCAAAATCTCGCCCCAGCGGGGTCGGCCACGCGGGCGACCCGACCGAGCCCGCCGTCCTTGGCGGCGGCGAGCACCGTTCCGCCGAGGGCGAGCACCTTTTCGACCGAGGCGTCGACGTCGTCGCTCTGCCAGAAGACGGACCAAGCCGGCCTTTCGCCGTCCACAAGGTTCTCGACCTCGTCGCCGATGCCGGCAAGGGGGCGGTCCGTCTCGGGGTCCATGTAGCCGGCGTAGTGGTGCCCGTCCTCGGTCGCCTCCTCGAGTGGGTTCCAGCCGAACGCCTGCCGGTAAAAGTCGACCGCGCCGCCGTAGTCGTCGGTGTCGAACGCGAAGAAGATGGGAGCGCCATGCTCGTTGATCACCGTGAAGCCGGGGAAGCTGCCGGGTTGCCAGACGCCGATGACCAGACCCTGCGGATCGGTGAGCACGGCCTGGACGCCGAGGTCATCGACCGCCATCGCCGGCGCCTGCACGGTCGCTCCGTGCTCGGTGGCGAGCTTCAACGTCAGCTCGATGTTGGCCGACGCGAGGTATGGCTTCCAGCTGTCGTCGGCGCGCATCTCGCTCATGTCGCCCATGCCACCCGCAATCGGCACGCCGTCTCTCGTGAACATGAAGTACCCGCCGTACTCGGGGCTCGGCTCCTCCGCCACCCAGCCGAACAACTCGGCGTAGAACCGGCGGCTGTCCTCGACATCCGAGGTCCACAGATCGACCCAACATGGTGCCCCGATGGGGGAGGTCTCTCGCTTCGTCATCGCTTCTCCTTCTCGGTCGGAGGCTCTTCGTTGTGGAGACGGACGGCACCGGCGGATCTCATCGGTCACCGCGTGGGCGGGCAAGCCAGAGCGACGATCTTATGTTCCCAGACCTGGCAGCTCCCCAGGCGGCGACCTGGCAGCTTCCCAGGCGCGGGCGCGGCATTGCCCGCGACCGTCAAGCGGCACCTATTAGGCCGACGGCGTTCGAACTGTGATCGGCGTGTGGGAGGTGGGAGGGCGTCGCGCATCCCGAGAAGAGAGAGCTGGATCTTCGTGCCGCGGTGTGCCACCCACGGCTGGCCCGCCAATCAGCGCAGTTCGTGCAGCATCCAGACGTTCGGCTCGAAGTAGAGCCCGACGCCGTCCTTCACGGTGAGCGGCGCGAGGCCGCCGGGGAAGATGTAATCCCCGTCAGCGGGCAGCTCGAGGCCGATCCAGGTCTCCCAGTCGGCGACGGGCGCCTCGATCTCGAGCGACTCAGCCTCGGGACGCAGCACCTTGCCGCCCAGCCGCGCGTGCACCCGTATCCAGGGGTCGAATGGCAGGCCGTCCGGGCGGGCCCAATGGGCGTACTGCTCGATTGGGGTCAAGGGATAGCGGTCTTTCA
>DASPSK010000115.1:0-9840 GCA_035623975.1 Acidimicrobiales bacterium
AAGAGGCTCTTGACGCCCCGCTCAGCCCGCCGCCTCTCGGCGACGAACCGGGGCCTGCTACCGGGCTCTCCGGTGATTACCCGGACGGGACTTGCACCCGCTGGTCTGGTCCAGCTTTCAGGACGCACCATGCAACGAGCCTACGAGCCGGGCATCATCCTTCTCGCACTTCGTGGGGGCGGGCCCCCAGCTCCTCTAGTCGAGCCGAGCGCTCAGCCCGAGACGAGCAGGGCGGCGGGCTCTGTCACGCCGCGGGTCCCGAAACAGATCTCCTCAGCCAGTTTCGGCCGGCTGA
This sequence comes from Acidimicrobiales bacterium, assembly GCA_035623975.1. Lineage (GTDB taxonomy): Bacteria > Actinomycetota > Acidimicrobiia > Acidimicrobiales > Bog-793 > JAKACA01. Next base: position 296 of record DASPSK010000115.1, read on the forward strand.
TGCAATAGCCCTGGGCGAGATCGCACCCGAGGTCGGACAGGAGGTCGAGGGTGGCCTCGTCCTCCACGCCCTCGCCGACCACGCGCAGGCCGAGGGCATGACCGAGATCGATCGTCGCCCGCACGAGCTCCGGGTCTCGCGTCCGCTCCCCGCTGGCGAGGCCGGTGATGAAGGTGCGGTCGAGCTTCAGCTCCCCGACGGCCAGGCTGCTCAGGTAGGCGAGCGAGGTGAAGCCGGCGCCGAAGTCGTCGATGGAGACAACAAGGCCCATGTCTCGCAGCTCCTCGATGACGTTCTTCGATCGATCGAAGTCCGAGATGATGCTGGTCTCGGTCATCTCGAGCACGAGCGCCTCCGGCGGCAGGCAGTACTCTGCCAGCAGCGAGCCCACGAGGTCGGTGAAACCGGTGTCGAGGAGGTTCGAGGTGGAGATGTTGACGGCGACGGTGACCACATGGCCGGCGCCCCGCCAGGCGGCGCACTGCACCAGGGCCTCGCGCAGCACCCAGGCCGTGAGCGCTTGCATCAAGCCGGCTTCCTCCGCCAGCGGGATGAACCTGAGGGGAGGGACGATGCCGAGACGGGGGTGCGGCCAACGGATGAGGGCTTCGAGGGCGACGATCTCACCCGATCGCATGTCGAGCTGAGGCTGGTAGTGCAGTAGGAGCCCGCCTGTCTCGACTGCCGTGCGCAACTCCTCCACCAGGAGCAATGGGCTCGTGCCCGTGTCAAGACCGTGCTCGTAGAGGGCGACGGGCACCTCGGCGAGCTTCGCGCGGTACATGGCAACGTCGGAGCAACGAAGAAGGCCGGCACTGTCCTCGGCATCCGTCGGTGCCATGGCGATGCCGATGCTCGCCGAGATGGAGGCGTTCACGACGTCGAGGACGAACGGCTCGTTCAGGCTGGCGGCCAGCCGGTCGGCCACGACGGTGGCGTAGGCGGCGTCGACGTCGAGGAGGACGGCGGCAAACTCGTCGCCACCGAATCTCACGAGGACGTCGGAGGAACGAAGGCAGGACTTCAGCCTGGGTCCGAGCTGCCGGAGCAGCTCGTCTCCGGCCGGGTGGCCGAAGGAGTCGTTGATCTCCTTGAAGTGGTCGAGGTCGATGAAGAGGAAGGCGAGGAGCCGGCGAGGGAGTTCCGGGTCAGCCAGTTCGGCGAAGAAGGCGTCGAGAATGTTGAACAGGTGCCGCCGGTTGCCGAGGCCGGTCAGGTGGTCGGTGACCGATTGACGGTGCCGCTCTGCAGTGAGGTTCCGCAGCGTGCGTACGGACAGGAGCGTGCGGAGACCGGCCGCCGTGAGCGTCGCCATGGCGAGGATAAGGGCAACGCGGCCGACGTGATGGACGCTCCCGACAAACAGGACGGCCAAACCGGAGGCGGCGCCCAGGGTAGGCAGGACGAAGCCGGTCGGTTTCTCGGCGCCCACGAGATTGGAGGGGTGAACGCGCAGCCAGACAGCCATGGACATGAGCAGGATGGACGTCGGCCAGGCGATGGCGTTGAAGATCACCCCGACCTCGGTCGCACCCGCCGTCGAAGAGAAGAGGTTGAACGTGTCCCCGGCGACGTTGAGTGCGATCCCGGTGGCCAACAGCAGCCAGGGCGCCCTCCTCCCGTCGGTGAGGACGGCTGTGCCGCCGACGACAAGGGCAAGAAGAAGGAGATCCCCGATGGGGTAGGCCAGATCCGTCGCCGTGGCGGCGATGCTCCCGTGCGTCGAACGGAGGATGGTGTGAAACGCGAACGCCGCGCAGACGGCGGCGGCGCCCAGTCCTGCCACGGCGCCGTCCAGCCAGTTGGGCGTGGTGAGCCGGCGGACCTGTCCGCGCATGAACAGCACGACGGCGACATAGGCGAGCGGGTAGAAGCACAAGTAGAAGGCGTCCGCCGGTGACGGCGTCGGGGGGGTTGCGCCGCCGAGCGACTCGACCGTGAGCACGATGTCGCCGACCGCCCAGGCGAGGAGACCACATCCGAGGATGAGGGCGGCGGCTCTCCCCCGCCGTGGCTGCAGACCCCTAGCGATACAGAGGAAGCTGGCGGTCACTTCGAAGGCGTCCACTCCCCACCCGTCGATGGCTGTGGAGGTCGGCCCGAGGCCACGCTGGATGAGCAAGCCGAGATAGGCCAGGAGGATGAGCCCGAGCACGCCGTAGGTCAACCAGAGGAGGGTGCGCGCCCGGCTCTGTTCGAACGGCGTGCCGCCCCGCCCGGATGTCTTCGCCGACAGCACCGCTCAGGGTATCGGCACCCCGGTGAATCAACTTGAGACACGCCCCTCTGCCTGCCGGGGCGGGCGGGCGGCGGTGCAACCTCGGCCTGTTAGCCCCCGAAACCAGAGTCGGTGGCGATGATGCCGGAGCCTCCAAAGGGGCGTCCGGGGACGTCACGTGTCGTTCTCTGGGATCCTCCCGAGCGCGAGGGCGAAGCGCCGGACCAGCCAGCCCGGTGGCGGCCAGGGAAATTGCGTCAGGGACGTGCGCAGGCTGACGGCACCGTGCAGCGCCACCCAGATGGCCGTGGCGTCGCCGAGGACGTCGGTGCTCGCCGACGCGCCCGATTCGACGCAAGCCTCGAGAGCGCCGACGAGCAGCGCGAAGGACTCCGCGCCGAATTCCAGCAGCGGCCTACCGTCGGGGCCGATCGACACCGGTTTGCACTGAGCCAAGTCGGCGATGCGCTCCTCAGAGAACAGCACCCTGTAGCGAGGCCCGTGCTCGAGGCCGTAGGCCACGTACGCCGCGCACCCCGCCACGAGGCGCTCGACGGGGTCCTCATGCCGGGACACCTCCTCCTCGATGGCGTCGTGCAGCTCGTCGAAGATCTGCACGACCGCTGCCATCACGATGGCCTCCCGGTCGGGGAAGTGGGCGTAGATCGACGGGGCGGCGATCCCGATCTCACGAGCCACCGCACGCAGGGTGACGGCCTCTGACGAGCCGGTCCGGTCGAGGATCGCGAGCGCCCCGGCCACGATCTCGTCGGCGAGTTGAGCGCCGTGTCCCCGGGCGTTGCGACGCCGGGCGGGAGCGTGGTGCTGCTCTCGCCTGGGCGGGCCGGGGGCGGTGGTCGTGGCGGCCGCGGCAACGGCGGGGCCTTTGGCAGGGACGGCGGCGGCAGTAGCGGCAGTGGCGGTGGCCGCGGTAGCGGCCGCGGCAGTGGGGGCTGCGGTCTCGGAAAGGGGAATCACGCTTTTTACTTTACATCTGTTAGCTCTTCTGCATATACTTACGCTCGTAAACACACAGCCGTAAGGCATAAGCACCGAGGAGAGCCCCGTGTCCGTCCAGACGACAAGCCAGAATCGCCTCCCAGTGGCCATCGGCGAAGGCCCCGTCACAGCCCAATGGCCCGAGGGTCACCCGCGACGCAAGCAGATCCTGCTCGTGCTCTGCCTGAGCCTGCTCGTCGTCGTCATCGACAACACCGTCCTGAACACGGCGCTGCCGACGCTCGCCCGAGTCCTGCACGCCAGCACGTCCTCGCTGCAGTGGATCATGGACGCCTACACGCTCTGTTTCGCCGCCCTCCTCATCCCGGCCGGTGCCCTGGGTGACCGGTACGGGCGCCGGCGCTCGCTGCTCGCAGGCCTGGCGGTCTTCGCGGTCGGCAGCCTGGCCGCATCGCTGACGTCCAGCGCCGGGCTGCTCATCTGCACGCGGGTCGTGATGGGGCTCGGCGCTGCTTTCGTGATGCCGGCGACCTTGTCGATCCTCAACGCCGTCTTCCCTCCAAAGGAGCGCCCGCACGCCATCGCCGCCTGGTCCGCCGTCGCCGGCGTCGGCATCGTGATCGGGCCGACGCTGGGCGGACTCCTCCTGTCGCACTTCTGGTGGGGCAGCATCTTCCTCGTCAACCTGCCGCTCGTGGCCTTGGCGGTCGTCGGTGTGCTCCGCACGTTGCCTGAGACCGCAGAGCCGGCGGGGCGCCGGCTCGACCTCCTCGGGACCGGACTCATCGGTGCCGCCCTCTTCACCCTCGTCGACGCCATCATCGAGGCGCCCGTGCGCGGCTGGCTCGCTCCCCTGACCGCAGCGGAAGCCGCCCTCGCCTTCGCCACCCTCGCGGTCTTCATCTGGTGGGAGCTGCGAATCGACAACCCGCTCGTCGACCTCCGGGTGTTCCGTTCGCTCGCCCTCTCGGCCGCCGCCGGATCGGTGACGGTCGTGTTCTTCGCCCTGGCCGGCAGCCTCTTCGTGCTCACCCAGTACCTCCAGCTCGTGCACGGCTACAGCCCCCTCTCCGCCGGCGTGAGGGCATTGCCCTTTGCTGTCTCCATGGGGGCGGTCGCCCCCATCTCGACCGGGCTCGCCAAGCGATTCGGCATTCGCGTCGTTCTCCCCGCCGGGATGGCGCTCATGGGCCTCGGCCTGCTCGACCTCTCGACGGCCGGCGTCCATGCCACCTACCCACCTCTCGCCGTCGCCGTGGCCATCATGGGAGCGGGCATGGGCTTGTTGATGGCGCCCGCGAGCACAACGATCATGACGGCAGTCCCTGCTCACCAGGCGGGCGCCGGCAGCGCCGTCAACGACACGATCCGTGAGGTCGGTGGGGCCCTCGGCGTGGCCGTCGTTGGCAGCTTGGCCGCCGACGTCTACCGAAGCCACCTCGGCGCCACACTCGCCTCCCACCACGCCCCGGCCGTCGTCGTGAAGCTGGCGACGGGATCGATCGCCGCCGCCGATGCGATCGGAGCCCACGTCGGCGGACTCGCCGGCGGCGAGCTCGTGAGCACGGCCCACCAAGCCTTCACGACGGCCATGAGCACGGGCATGCGCGTGGCGGCCGCCGTCGGCCTCGCGGGTGCGGCGGCAAGCGTCCTGCTGCTGCGCCGCCAGGGTGCGCCCACGGCTGCGTCGCCCACCTCGAGAGAGCTGGCCGTGCTCGATGGCGGGGGGTTTCTCGGCGAGGTCGCCAGCGGCGTCCTCCTGGCCGCGGCAGAGGCCGCCCTCCGAGCGCCGGTAGCCTGACCTCGACCGCTCTCCGACGGCGGTGCCGGTGCCCTCTCAGGCGGCCCCGACCGACGGCGGCGACGGCACCAACAACGGTGCTGGCATCGAGGCCGGCGTCGGCGTAAAACGAAGCGGGAGAGACACCGGTCCCCAAATCCCAAACGTCGCCGGCTTCCACTCGACGACACCGTCGATCAGGAGGTCGGGAAGGCGCTGGGCGAGCACGGCGAGGGCCTCCTGCAGCTCGACGCGGGCGAGCGCGGCCCCGAGACAGTGGTGGATCCCCCAGCCGAAGGTGAGGTGGGGGACTGCGCGCTCGGCCGTGATGTCGAAGGTGTCGGGCTCGGCAAAGGCGGCGTCGTCCCGGTTCGAACCGGAGAGGGAGAAGGAGACGAACGTCCCTTTCGGGAACATCACGCCGCGGTACTCCACATCCTCCGCCGCCACCCGCGCCGTGCCCCGAACGGCGCCAAGGAAGCGCATCGTCTCTTCGGCGGCTTGCCGCGCCAGCTCGGGATGGTCGCCGAGGAGCCGCCATTGCGCAGGGTGCTCGGCGAAGAGGGCGACGCTGCAACCGAGCTGGTTCCGCGTCGTGTCCGTGCCCGCCATCAAGACGGCTTCCGCCAGCATCACGAGCTCGTCGGTGGACAGCCGGTCACCCGCCTCCTCGACGGCGATCAACTCGCTCAGCAGGTCGCCTCGCGGGTCCCGGCGGCGCTCGTCCACCATGGCGCGCACGTACGCGTCGAGCTGGGTGGAGGCCGACTCGATGGCGGGCAGATCGGTCTCGAGGTCCTGATTGAAGATGCGGAAGATGTCGGTCGCCCAGCGCGAGAACAGACGCCAGTCGTCCCTGGGCGCCCCGAGCAGCTTGCAGATGACCGGGATCGGGTACGGCTCGCACACCTCGGGCACGAGATCGCACCAGCCTCGTGGGGACACCCGGTCAACCAGCTCACAGATCGTCTCCCGGATGAACGGCCGGTGGCGCTCCGCCGCCGCCGGCGTGAAGGCGGGCGACACGAGGCGCCGCAGCCGGGTGTGCTCGATGCCGTCCATCGACAGGATCGAACGGCGGCGACGCGAGAGATAACCCCCCGGCTCCAGCCCCGCTCGCGACGGCAGCAGGGAGAGGGCGGAATGGAAGCGGCGATCCCGCAACAGGGTGCGGGCATCCTCGTGGGTCGTGACCGAGAAACCCATCGCCGTTCTCGCCAGCCAGCTCCGACGACGAGCGTCGGCCGTCAGCCGCAGGGAGGCGTCACGATCGAGGCCGACCGTCTCGAGCAACGGCAGATCCAGTTCATGCACCGAGACAGTCATGTTCCCTCCGACCGTCGGCCTCAGGCGCCGGCTTCCTCCAATGCCCTCTGCACCAGCACCGAAGCGAGGTGACGCCGGTACTCCCGCGACGAGCGTACGTCGCTCGGCGGCTCGAGGCCGTCCGAAGCATGCGTAGCAGCTTCCTTCGGTGAAGCCCCCGCCGCCAGGGCCGCTTCCACGCCGGCCGCCAGCACCGGCGTGTCGGACATGTTGACGAGAGCGACGCCGGCTGACCCGTTTCTCACGGCGGCGACACCGACGATGGCCCAGTCCTGGGCACGGAGACCGAACTTCTGAAAGGACCAACCCGAACCGTGCTTGGGGAGGCGGATCTCGGTGAGGACTTCGTCGCGGGCGAGAGCCGTCTCGAGAAACCCGGTGTAGAACTCCGTCGCCGGCACAAGGCGCTGGCCAGACGGGCCCGCCAGCACGAAGGTGGCCCGCAGCGCCAGGCACACCGCCGGGAGGTCCGAAGCCGGATCCCCGTGGGCGATCGAGCCTCCGATCGTGCCCCGGTGCCGCACCTGCGGGTCACCGATCTGCCCGGCCACGTGCGCGAGGATCGGCACCTCGTGGCGAGCGACGTCGCTCGCGTGCACGTCGGTGTGCCGCGTGAGGGCGCCGACGGCGACGTGGTCGCCGGCATCGCGCACGTAGGACAGCTCGCGGAGCGGGCCGATGTCCACGACCACCGACGGCGAGGCGAGACGCAGCTTCATGAGAGGAAGCAGCGAATGGCCCCCTGCCAGCAGCTTGGCGTCGTCGCCACCTTCGACCAGCATGGTGATCGCCTCCTCGAGCGAGGAGGCCCGGCGGTAGTCGAACGATGACGGGATCATCGGTCCTCCCCCTTGGCTTGGACGATGGCCCGCCAGACGCGTTCGGGCGTCGCGGGCATCTCGATGTCGGTCACGCCGAGAGGCGCCAGGGCGTCCACGATGGCGTTTATGACGGCCGGTGCCGCCCCGATCGTGCCCGCCTCGCCGACGCCTTTCACCCCGAGGAGGTTCGTCGGGCTCGGTGTGACGGTGGAGGCCGTCTCGATGCTCGGCAGTTCCGAGGCCGCCGGCACGAGGTAGTCGATGAGGGTGCTCGTGAGCAGGTTGCCGCCGTCGTCGTAGACGGCCTCCTCCCACAACGCCTGGGCCACTCCCTGCACGATGCCCCCGTGCACCTGGCCCTCGACGATGAGCGGGTTGACCTGGTTGCCGCAGTCGTCGACGGCGATGTAGCGGTCGAGGTGGACATGGCCCGTCTCGGTGTCGATCTCGACGACGGCGATGTGGGTGCCGAAGGGGAAGGAGAAGTTCGGCGGATCGTAGTGAACCGAGGCCTGCAGGTTCGGCTCCATCCCGTCGGGGAGGTTGTGGGCCGTGAACGCCGCAAAGGCGACGGCACCGAGGGCCACCTCCATGCTGGGCGAGCCCTTCACATGGAAGGAGCCGCCGGACAGCTCGAGGTCCTCAGCGGCCGCCTCGAGCAGGTGGGCGGCGATCTCACGTGCCTTCTCGATGACCTTGTCCGTCGCCATGGCAACGGCCACGCCCCCGACCGGAAGCGAGCGTGAGCCGTAGGTGTCCATGCCGTAGGGGGCGATCGCCGTGTCGGAGTGAAGGACATCGACGTCATCTGGGCTGACGCCGAGGCGGTCGGCGACGATCATCGACCAGGACGTCTCGTGCCCTTGCCCATGCGGCGAGGACCCCGTGACCACCTGCACCTTGCCCGTCGGCAAGAGGCGGACCGTCGCGGCCTCCCAACCACCTGCCGAGTAGTTGAGCGAGGCGAGGACGCGCGACGGCGCCAGCCCGCACATCTCCATGTACGACGACAGCCCGATGCCCAGCTGCTTGGTGTCGCCGGCATCGCGCCGACGCGCCTGCTCGGCGCGCAGCGCCTGGTAGCCGGCGACCTCGAGCGCCTTGTCGAGGGCGAGCTCGTACTGGCCGCTGTCGTAGACGAGCCCGGCGACCGAGGTGTAGGGGAACTGCTCGCTCCTCACGTAATTGCGCCGCCGGATCTCGACGGCGTCCACACCGACCTCGCCCGCCAAGGCATCGATGGCCCGCTCGATGGCGTAGGTGGCCTCCGGTCGTCCTGCCCCGCGGTAGGCGTCGGTGGGCGTCATGGTCGTGAACACCGACGTGCACGAGAAGGAGTACGCGGGCACGTCATAGACGCCGGCATAGAGGAAGGCCCCGAGGAGGGGGATACCGGGGGTGACGAGCTGGAGGTATGCGCCCATGTCGGCGAGCAGCTTCACGCGGATGGCCGTGATCCGGCCGTCAGCGTCGGCGGCGAGCTCGATGTGCTGGATCTGACCACGACCCTGAATGGTGGCCACGCTGTTCTCCGAGCGGTCCTCGATCCAGCGGACCGCTCGCCCGAGGCGCTTGGCCAGCACGACGGCGAGGATCTCCTCGGCGTACACGTTCAACTTGGAGCCGAACCCACCGCCGACGGACGGGGCGATGACTCGCAGGCTCGTCTCGGAGACGCCGGTCGTGATCGCCAGCATGATCTTCAGGATGTGAGGGATCTGGGTGGCGGAGTAGACGGTGTACTCGCCCCCGAAGGGCTGGGGCACGACGAGGACACCTCGAGGCTCGATGGCCGAGGGGATGAGGCGTTGCTGGACGTAGCGTTTCGAGACGGTGTGGGCGGCGTTGGCAAAGGCCGCCTCGACGGCGGCTGCGTCCGGTGTCAGCTCCCAGGTGTAGCTCGAGTTCGTCCCGAGCTCCTCATGCACGAGGACCCGATCGGAGAGGGCATCCTCCAGGCCGATGACGGCGGGAAGCGGGTCGTACTCGACCACGACGGCATCGGCGGCATCGCGGGCGGCGTACTCGCTCTCGGCCACGACGACGGCGACGGCGTCGCCGAGGTAGGCGACCGTCTCGACAGCGAGAGGAAAGTGGGTGGGGCTCTTCATGTCGGCCGTGACGGGCCAGGCGCAGGGCATCGGAGCGGCCCAAGACTCGTGCAGGTCGGCTCCGGAGAAGGCGGCGACGACACCGGGCATCGACTTCGCCGGCGTCAGGTCGACCGAGAGGACGCGGGCATGCGCCACGGGGCTGCGGACGAGCGCGAAATGCAGGCATCCGGGCACCTGGATGTCGGCCACGAAACGAGCTTCGCCCGTCAAGAGCGGCGGGTCCTCCTTCCGCACCCGGCGAGTGCCGAGCAGCGGGGCAGCCGGGACGGATTCGGTCGTCGTCATGGCGTCACCCCCGAGGACTGGCTCAGCCCTGCAGCCGCCAG
>DASPSK010000157.1:0-2644 GCA_035623975.1 Acidimicrobiales bacterium
AGAAACCCGAGGGCCTGCGCCTGACGTCAGCGTCACGAGTAGCCGAACCAGCGGCCTACCTCACCATGCCCAGTGACTTAGCCATGCGATGGTGGTGTTCGGCAAACTCCAACAGCGGATACGTTCAAACTGCGAACCGAAGGTGGGCGTTGAGGCGACACGGTATTGGCTTAGATACTTTGCTTGGCTTTGGCTGTCCGTAGGGGCGGGCGCCTTAATGCTGGCCAGTGCCGTTCTATACGGCTCGGCCAGGAGCGGTGGCCTCCTCGTCCTCTTCATTCTCTTTTTGGCGTTGCTTCTCGTCTGCTTCGCAATGATGAACTGGGCTCGGGCACGCTACGTTGGGAGCGTTGCCGAATACCTCGACATAGACCGTCATTCGGCCAAGCGGGCTCCTCTGGACGCTCGATTCGATGGCTGGTGTCCGTGGCCAGTTTTCAGTCCCCGCTTTTGGCCACCAGAAGTCCCCACCCCTCGGGGTGAGTTTTCAGTTTCCTGAGCCTAGGTTTTCCTCCCTTCGCGCGCCTCTTTCATCCGGAACGACTCGCCCTCGGTGACGACGAGCACGTTGTGATGGAGCAGCCGGTCGAGGAGGCTGACGGCCGTTGACTGCTCGGGCAGGAAGCGACCCCAGTCCTCGAAGGGCCAGTGCGACGCGATCCCGAGGGAGCGGCGTTCGTAGGCAGCAGCGACGAGACGGAAGAAGAGCTGGGCGCCGGTGTGGTCCATCGGCGCGAAGCCGATCTCGTCGATGAGTATCAGGTCGGCTTTCAAGATCCCCTCGAGGACGCGACCGACCGAGTTGTCGGCCAGGCCCCGATAGAGGGTCTCGACCAACTCCACCGCGCTGAAATAGCGCACCCGGAAACCCGCTTCGATGGCGGCGTGGCCGAGCGCGACGAGCAGATGGCTCTTGCCGGTGCCCGCCGGACCAACCACACAGAGGTTCTCCTTGGCCCGCACCCATTCGAGGCTCGAGAGGTAGTCGAAGGTCGTCGCCTTGACCGACGAGGCGCGCACGTCGAACTCCTCGAGCGTCTTGGTCACCGGGAACGCCGCGACCCTCAGCCGGTTCGCCGCGTTGGAGGCGTCACGCGAGGCGATCTCGGCTTCGACCAGCGTGCGCAAGAACTCCTCGGGCTTCCAGCGCTGCGTCTTGGCAGTCACCAGCAGTTCGGGCGAGAGCGCACGCATGGCGCGGAGCCGCAGCCGGCGCAGCCCGGCCTCGATGTCGGCGGGCAGGGCGGGAGGGGCGGTGCTCACGACTGCTCGCCGATGGCGTAATCGGACAGCGAACGGGTCGGCACGAGCGGCAGCTCGACGATGAGTGCCTCGCCCGGAGCAGCCGGACGCGCGACGCCCGTCCCCGCCGCGATGATCGAGCGCACATCGTGAGCCCGGAACCGGCCGAACGAGGTGGCGCGCTCGAGGGCGGCGAGGAGGACCTCTTTGCCATGGGCGGCTTCGAGCTGGGCCAGTTCGTCGAGGTCGCCTTTGAGCGAGGTGATCCCGGCCGCCGCCGCCCCCTTAATGAAGGACTCCGCGGCCGGGCCGAGGGCGCAGAAGGCCTTCTCGGCTGCGGTCTTGGGCCGCACGCCACGGGTCGGCATCGGTCGGGGCCCTCCATAGTGCTCGTCGAGAATCGACGTCTCACCAGGGGCGACGAGGTCGTGTTCGGCAATGATCTCGCCCAAGAAGATGATCAGGACCCGCCCCTCTTGGGCCACGAGCTCGACCTGGCGGCCGATGTGGACGGTGGGCACCGAGTAGCGGGCCGAGCCGAAGCGGACGCAGCTGAGGCGGTCGACCTTGCGCACGACGAGCTTGCCGATGGTGGCGCGCAGATTGGGCAGCGTTCCCATCACCTCGAGCTCCTTGACCAGTCGTTCGGCCGGGATGGCGCAGATCTCCGAGTGCACCACGGCGTTGACCTCGTCACACCAGGCCAACCCCTTCTCGTTTGCACCGGCCAGGTCGGCGACGCTGAGGTCGGCCGGGACCATGAGATCGGACTTCACGTAGCCGACCAGGTTCTCGACCAGACCCTTGGACTCGGGATCGGCTCCCTCGCAGAAGTCGGGCCGGAAGCCGTAGTGGGTGGCGAAACGAACGTAGGCGGGGGTGGGGACGACCAGCCCGGCCACGGTGTCGCCCTTCAGACATCCCATGCGATCGGTCAACGCGGTCTTGGGGACACCGCCGAGATACTCGAAGCAGCGAGCCAGCGCGGTCATGGTCGCCTCCGCGCCGAGGTTGTCGGCGAAGCACACGAAGCGGACCCGGCTCCAGGCCATCACGGCGCAGAAGACGAACAGCGGGCCGATCTCGCCCCAGTCGAAGACCAACACGTCGCCAGGCGACCAGATGCCCGGTCGGCGTGCCCGGTGATGCTTGGCCCGCCACTGCGCCTTCACCTCGGCGACCAGTCGACGGAAGTTGCGTGCCGATCCGCTGTAGCCGGCCGCTGTGGCCACGGGGAGAAGTCGCTTGGCCGACATTTTCGCCTTGGTGCGGTCCACCCGCTCGATTACAACGTCTCTGACGGCATCGTAGTTGTGCTCGACGGCGGCGATCTCGCCCTTTTCGGCTCGCTGGGCGGCGAGCACGGAACGCTTCACCGTCTTGGGCGTCGTCCCGCAGATCT
>DASPSK010000076.1:0-23111 GCA_035623975.1 Acidimicrobiales bacterium
GCTCGCGCGCAACCGCGCCTACTCGGGGCCGGCGAGCGGCAGCATCACAGCCCTGCGGCTGTTGCCTTTCACGAGCGATGAGGCCGAGTTCGACGAGCTGATCTCCGGCACCAGCGTCGACTACGGGTACGTCCCCTTCAACGACCTGCCGCAGCTCTCCCGCGTGAAGAGCGAGGGCTACACGATCGACCCCTGGCCGTCGTGGGGGATCACCTTCATCAACTTGAACTTTGTCGACCCGCAGTTCGGCGGCGTCTTCGACCAGCTCTACTTCCGCCAGGCCTTCCAAGAGCTCGTCGACCAGCCCGCCTACATCAAGACGTTCCTCTACGGCGATGGCAATCCGACCTATGGGCCGGTGCCCCTCATACCCGCCAGCGAATTCGTGAGCCCGCAGGAGAACGCGAACCCGTACCCGTACGACCCCGCGGGCGCAGCCACCTTGCTGCGCTCGCATGGCTGGAGCATCGTGCCGAACGGTGCCGACGTCTGCCTGCATGCCGGCACGGGCTCCGGCGAGTGCGGCGCGGGTGTGAGCGCGGGGACGAAACTGGCCATCTCGCTCCTGTACAACTCCGGTCTCGAGGACATCAACGAGGAGGTGGCCGCCTTGCGCTCGGAGGCCTCGACCGTAGGGATCGATCTCCTGCTGTCCGAGGCGCCCTTCAGCGACGTCGTGAGCAAGGCCGTCTACTGCGCCAAGCCCAACTGCTGGCAGATGGACTACTACGGCCAAGGCTGGTACTGGGACCCCGGCTACGAAGTGCCCGACGGCGGGGCCATCTTCGCCTCGACGGGCGAATCCAATGGCGAGTCGTACTCGAATCCGACTGCCGACCAGCTGATCGACGGGCTGCAGTCGGGCGGCTACAGCGCCATCTACACCTACGAGAACTATCTCGCCAAGCAGTTGCCGGCGATCTGGATGCCCGAGATCGATGTGCAGGTGTCCGCCGTCTCCAACGCTCTCGGCGGCGCACTCCCCCAGGATCCGCTCACCAACATCTATCCCGAGAACTGGTTCCTCAACAGCTAGCAAGGCGGCTGGCCCCCCAAGATGATCGATGACCGCGCCGAGGTGAACCGGCTTCGATGAGACAGACCGTGCGGACGGAGTTCCCCCACCGAGTGACCGTCCACCCCCATGAGTGGATCCCGATGAGCGACGGCTCGCGGTTGGCCGCGCGGCTGTGGATGCCGGAAGGCGCCGAGGAGGCTCCGGTACCGGCGGTCTTCGAGTACGTCCCGTATCGCAAGAACGACGAGCTGGCTCTTCGCGACGGTCCCATGCATTCGTATTTCGCCGGTCATGGCTACGCGGCCGTGCGCGTCGACACCCGGGGCGCCGGCGACTCCGACGGCATCCTCGAGGACGAGTACCTCCCGCTCGAGCAGGCCGACGGTGTGGAGATCATCGAGTGGCTGGCGGCGCAGCCGTGGTGCTCGGGCAAGGTGGGCATCATCGGCAAATCGTGGGGCGGTTTCAACTCCCTGCAGATCGCCACTCATCGACCGGAAGCTCTCCGAGCCGTCCTCAGCGTGGCCTCGACCGACGACCGCTACGCCGACGACGTCCATTACATGGGCGGCTGCGTCCTTGCTTGGACGGCGCTCCCCTGGGCATCGACGATGCTGGCATACAACGCCCGACCTCCGGACCCGGAGGTGGTGGGCGAGCAGTGGCGGCAGATGTGGTTCGAGCGCATGGAGAAGTCCCCCCCGTTCATCGAGGCATGGATGAGCCACCAGCGCCGGGACGACTTCTGGAAGCAGGGCTCGGTCTGCGAGGACTACTCGGCCATTACCTGCCCGGTCTACATGGTGGGCGGCTGGTCGGACGCGTACCGGAATGCCATCCTCCGCTTTCTCGAGCACTATCCGGGGCCGTGCAAGGGGCTCATCGGTCCCTGGGCGCATCTCTACCCGCACGACGGCGTGCCCGGACCGGCGATCGGGTTTCTCCAAGAGGCCGTCCGTTGGTGGGACTGCTGGCTGAAGGACGAGGACAACGGCATCATGGACGAGCCGAAGCTGCGCTGCTGGCTCGGAGAGGCGCGGCGCCCGGCTCCCACTTACGCCCATTGGCCGGGCGCCTGGGTCGACCTCGAAGGCTGGCCCTCGCGCTTCGTCAGCTCACAAGTCCTCGAGCTCCGGACCGACGGAACCTTGCGTCGTGCCGAGGAGACGAGCGGCGCCGGCGGCGACGCCACGGAGTTACGAATCCGGGGCGCCGAGTCCGTGGCTCTCGACGCCGGCAACTGGGGCGGCTACGGAGGACCGGCGGACTGCCCTCCGGACCAGCGCGCCGACGACGGCCTCTCCTTGTGCTTCGAAACCCCCCCGCTCTCCAGCCCCGCCCGCATCCTCGGCTTTCCCATCGCCCGCCTCGAGCTTGCCGCCGACCGGCCACTTGCTCTCGTCGTCGCCCGGCTGTGCGACGTCTGGCCCGACGGCGCCTCCACGCTCATGTCCCAAGGCCTTCTCAACCTCACCCATCGAAGGAGTCACGAGGACCCGGAGATGCTCGAGCCCGGCCGTGCCTATGTCGTCGACGTGCAGCTGAATGCCATCGCCTACGCCCTGCCCGCGGGCCATAGGTTGCGCCTGGCCGTCTCGCCGACCTACTGGCCGTGGGCATGGCCCTCACCCGAACCGGTCACGCTCGGCGTCTTCACCCGGGGGAGCTCTGTCCTCTTCCTTCCGGTGCTGGAGGCGTCCGTGGGAGGCGAGCCTCCACCTCATTTCGCGCTGGCAGAACGAGGCCCCAGCCCGCCCCACAGCCCCACAGGCATGAGCGAGGAGCACCAGCGGCGGATGTGCCGGGACGTCGCCTCCGGGAGGGTGCTGATCGAGCAGACGTCACGATCACCCGAGCCGCTCGTTCTCCTCGAGTCAGGCATCGAGTACCGCGAGGGCGAACGCGACGTGTTCCGCATCGTCGAGGGCGAGCCCCTCTCGGCCTCTGTCACCTGCGAGCGGGAGATGGAGATCTCGAGAGGCTCTTGGCGGACGACCGTCAGGACCTCGAGCTCGATGTCCTCGACGGCTGACTCGTTCCAGCTCGTGAACGCCGTCGAGGGTTACGAGGATGGCCGCCGCGTCTTTGTGAAGACATGGCACCGGAACGTGCCGAGAGACCACGTATGAGCGGCGTCGTCGTGGTGCAGGGGCCAGATGTGCCGGGCGGTGCCCCATGATCGGCTACATCGTCCGCCGGCTGATGCTTGCCATCGTCGTCCTCCTCGGGGTCACGGTCATCTCGTTCGTCCTCATGAACCTTGTGGCTTCCGGGCCGCAGCTCGCCCTGGCGATCATCGGGCCGAAGGCCAATCCGGCGACGATTCACGCCTTCATCCTGGAGTACGGCCTCAACCATCCCTTGCCGGTGCGGTACGCCTCCTTCCTCTGGCAGCTCCTCCACGGCAACCTCGGCTTCTCCTACCGCCTCAACCAGAGCGTCGACTCGATCATCGCCGCCGAGCTGCCGAAAGACGTGCTCCTCGTGGGCAGCGCCTTCGTTCTCGCCGTCTTTGTCGCCATTCCCATCGGGATGACACAGGCGATCCGCCGTAACCGGGCCTTCGACTACACGGCCACCGGTGTGTCGTTCGTGCTGTACTCAATGCCCTCCTACGCCCTTGGCCTGCTGCTGATCGCCGGGCTCTCCGTCTCCACGCATATCCTCCCGCCGGAGGCGCCGCAGGCGACCACGATCGGAGGCATCATCAGCGATCCTGCCGGGCTCGTCCTGCCGGTCACCACTCTCACGCTCATCAACTACGCCCTCTTCAGTCGTTACGTGCGCTCGTCCAGCCTCGACACCCTCGCCAACGACTACATCCGGACGGCGCGTGCCAAAGGGCTCTCGACGATCTTCGTCGTCTATCGCCATGTCCTGCGGAACTCCCTCATCCCGGTCACGACCCTCATCGGCCTGTCGTTCCCCGCCGTCATCACGGCCGGGCTCGTCGTCGAGTACCTCTTCAACTTCCCGGGCCTCGGCCTCACCTACTTCAACGCCGCCCAGAACCTCGACTACCCCGTCGAGCTCGGCATCACGATCCTCATCGGCGTCGCCACCGTCGTCGGGAACCTGCTGGCCGACATCTCCTACGCAATCCTCGACCCGCGGGTGAGGTACTCGTGAGCAGCGCGGCGACGCCGGTTCAGGCCGCAGCCGCCGTCCCGGCCGGGACGGTGGCGATGCCCGAGGGCGGGGAGGCCGGCGGGGTGGGAGGCGCCTGGAGCCTCGTCTTCCATGCCTTTGCCGAGAACCGTCTCGCCTTGGCGGGCGTCGCCCTCATCGCCCTCATCGCCCTCTTCTGCTTCCTTGGCCCGCTCGTGTACCACACCGACCAGCTGCACACGAACCTGTTCGCCACGAACGAGGCTCCATCGGGGGCACATCCGCTCGGCACCGACGAGCTGGGTTTTGACATCCTCGGACGCCTCATGGTGGGCGGCCAGAGCGCCCTCGAGGTCGGGCTCGCCGTCGCCTTGTGTGCGACCGGGATCGGCGTCGTCTACGGGACGATCGCCGGCTACCTCGGCGGGCTCATCGACGCCGTCATGATGCGCATCGTGGACGTGATTCTCGCCATCCCGACGATCTTCCTCTTCATCTTCCTCGCCACGATCTTCCGCCCGACGCTCGTGCTGCTCATCCTCGTCCTCTCCTCGCTCTCCTGGTTGACGACGGCGCGGCTCGTGCGGGCAGAGGCGCTTGCGCTGCGACCTCGTGAGTTCGTCGAGGCGGTCAGGCTGGTCGGTGGCAGGGCTCCCCGCATCATCGGTCGCCACCTCGTCCCCAACTCGATCGGGACCATCGTCGTGAATGCCACCTTCCAGGTGGCAGATGCCATCCTCGTGCTCGCCGTGCTCACGTTCCTCGGTTTCGCCCTCCCGCCACCGGCCGTCACCTGGGGCGGCATGCTCTCCGACGGCACGAACTTCCTCTACGACGGCTACTGGTGGCAGGTGTACCCGGCGCTTGTCATGATCGTCCTCACCGTCGTGGCCTTCAACTTCGTCGGCGACGGGCTGCGCGATTCCCTGGACGTGCGGTTGCGTCGCCGCTGAGGCAGGGTGTTCCCCATGCCTTTTCGGAGCGAGACGGGCCGTGGATCTGGCAAAATACGGAACCGTAAACTACAGATTCGCACCCCGGCCCGTTGGCGGACGCACCCGGCGGTGGGCAACCGGGGGCTACATGCGTCGAGCAGGTGTCCGTACTGAGATCACAGCAGGGGTCGTTCTCGCTGCCCTGCTCCTCGGGGTGCTCAACCTGGGCCGAATCGCCTCGCACGTGCACGGTGCGTCGACCCTGCACCGTGCTCGTGAGCGCCCAACCGCAGCCATGCTGGACAGCATGCCGGAGGCCAGGACGTTCAGGGGGACTCCCGCCGTCGGTGCGCTGTTCATCCGCACGGCCAGCGGCCAGATCCACAGTCACTACTGCACGGCAAGTGTGGTGAGCAGCCCCGATCGTGATCTGATCATGACTGCGGCCCACTGCGTGAGCGGGCTTTCCCCGAATCAGATTGCCTACGTGCCGGCCTACCACAAAGGCCTGGAGCCGTACGGCGTCTGGGATATAACCCAGGTGTTCGTCAACAGCGCCTGGACCAAATCCCGCGACCCCGACGACGATTTCGCCTTTCTCGTCGTCAGTCGGTCGTCATCCGGCGCCAGGGTGCAGAGCGTCACCGGGGGCGATGACCTCGGCGTCGGCCGCTCGCCGGTCGAGACGGTCGACGTCATTGGGTATCCGATCGACAAAAACGCGCCAATCACTTGCACCAACCAGACGACGTTGTTCAAACCCACCCAGCTGCGCTTCGTCTGTGGCGGGTACACCGGTGGGACAAGCGGTGGCCCGTTTCTGGTTCACGTCCGCCACAAGACCGGGCTCGGCACCCTCATCGGCGTGGTCGGCGGCTACGAGGAAGGCGGCGACTCCCCCTCGGTGTCGTACGCCGCCAGGCTGCTCGCCGCCGTGTCGGCGCTCTACACCACGGCAGCGGCCTCGCCTGCAGCGGCGGCGGGCTAGGGCATACGCGGGTTCGTCCCAGCTCGCCTTTGGCGGCGCCAATCTCGCCCGCTGCGGGTCACGCGGGATCGGTACGCTTGGGTGAATTCCGCCAGAAGGGAGTCTGAAGTGGATCCGGACACGATCGACACCGAGTACGGCAACTTGCAGCGGGAGATTCAGCAGGCGAACGAAGCGATCGGCGCCTTTGCCCAGAAGATGCAGGCGGCAGCTGCTGCCGGCGATGCGAACGCCCAAGGGTGGCTTCAGGATCTACAAGGGATCGCCGCCCAAGTGCAGCAGGAGCAGACGCAAGTCCAGACCCTCCTGCAAGCGATGCACGCCTTCACGGTCACGACCCTCCAGCAGCACGTGGACACTATTTCGGCGGTGCAGGGCGGGGACGCAGGCGCGATCCCGGGGGTGCTGCCAGGCGCGCCAATCCCCGGCGGAGTGCCAGGCGCGCAGTTTCCCACGGGCCAGGTCTACGGCGGCGCCTCTCCGATTCCCGGACAACAGGGCTACGACCAGGGCTACGGACAGCAGGGCTACGCGGATCCGATGCAACAGGGCTACGGACAGCAGGGCTACGGACAGCAGGGCTACGACCAGGGCTACGGACAGCAGGGCTACGTGGATCCGATGCAACAGGGCGTTGGCGGCGGGGGAGGGATCCTGGGTGAGATCATGGGCGGCGGAATGATGGCCGGCGGGATCATGGGTGGCGGAATGATGGCCGGTGGGATGATGGGCGGTGGCGGAATGATGTCCCCGCATCACACGCTCGAGCGCTTCCTCGGTGGCAGCTTCTCGCAGAACATGCAGGCGCCACGAGAGGGTTTCGTGGAGCGTCGCCTCTTGTGAAACACGTGAGTCTCTGAACGGACTGCGATACCGCATCGCTCCCTTGCATCCCTCAGGTTGACGGGATCCGGCTGCTCAAGGTGCCGGTGACCACGAGATGTCGGTGGCGATCCGGCCCACACCGGCAAGCGGCGCTCCGTCGACCGCGACGGCTCGTCCACTCGCCGCCGTTGCGACCTCGGCCCCTGGCATCGGTCCTCTGATCAGCTCGTAGCGGCCCGGTATGACCGCGAGCGACCCTGTGAAGGACGTTTCGCCCGCGATGACGCCTTTGGCGACCTGCACGAGGGCGCCGGCCCGGAGCTGGAGGAGCACGGGCGATCCGAGTGCCGCTCCCGGCCCGAGGGCAGGGCTGCACGCGTATTCGGTGAGGTCGAGCGAGCCTGCAGGCCCGTAGCTCATCGTCCCTATTTGGGCCGTCCTGGCCGGTGGCACGGGCGGGAGGTCGAATCGCCTGCTCAGGTCGGTACGCAGATCCAGCGTGACCAGCGAAGAGGCAGCCGCCAAACCCGGAGGGGCGCAACGCTGCGATCCGTTGCCCTGCGTCTGAGCTCCCTGCTCGACGGCGAGCTCGGCGCCGTCCGGGCTGGCGACGAAGCGCTCGTACGTGCCAGCTGTCGGGGCAGGTAGCCGTGCCTCGAGCCTCGCCGAGCCGTCGAGGGCGAGAGAGAACACTCTGGGCCGGGGGGCGCCGGCGATGGCGAGGAAGCCTGTCGCGTCCGCGAAGGCCAAGAGACGGCCTGTGGCGGGGGCACCCGTGACCGGCTCACTCACCCGCCGCCCGCTGGGAAGGTAATGGAGCAGCCCGTAGCCACAGGACAGGCCGTTCTCAAAGACGTAGGCACCGTCGCCGGTGACGACCATGGGTTGGAACAAGTCGGTCACACTCCAGGTCGTCGTCACGCGGTCGGCCGTGTCGAAGACGACGAGCCTTCCGGGGCCGCAGTCGGCCCCCGGCGCGATCCTGAGCGGCCGATAGTCCCAGGCGATCTCCCGCGCAGGCTGCTCGTACCACCCGAGGTACCTGCCGTCCGCGGACCAGGTCAGGTCTCCGTAGACGTCCGCCGTGGTGGACGGCCCGCTGACCTGTGTGGCGCCGGACGCCCTCGACCAGATCAGCACACCGGAGCTATCCGCGATCGCGAGCCAGAGGCCGGGCCGACCCGGCAGGACCGAACGAGAAGTTGTTGGCGAGCTGGAAACCGGC
Organism: Acidimicrobiales bacterium; assembly: GCA_035623975.1. Taxonomy (GTDB): domain Bacteria; phylum Actinomycetota; class Acidimicrobiia; order Acidimicrobiales; family Bog-793; genus JAKACA01. Next base: position 8,100 of record DASPSK010000076.1, read on the forward strand.
GCCGAGGTTCTGACAGCCGTCGCGGAGCTGCACGCCCCGGCAGCCAGGAGGGCGACCGTTGCCACCATGGTGGCGCCGCTCCGCCGCCATGGTGGTGCCATTCCGCTCATGATCCTGCAGTCGATGCACGCATGCCGGAATGCTCGTCCTTTCCGAAGTGCCCGGGTCACTGGCCTCCACGCGACCCGTACGTTCCTCGCGGATTTGAGACGCCGCTCCCACCTCACTGCTTGCAGGCCTCTTCGTTTGTCTCGACGTTCCTGCGCGAGAATCCTGCAGCGAAAAGGCGGCACGGCCTGCGGGCCGAGGCAGAGGCAGAGGAGGAGGCAGTTGGAACGGCCGAGCGCGGCGGCATCTCCCGTGCCGCTGTATCTGCAGGACCGGGCTGCTGCCCGCATCCAGATGTTCCGGCTGATCCACGAGGTGCAGACGGCGGCCGCTGATGCGGCGGGCGAGATCTCACGGCTGCTCGCGCACGCCGAGCGGCGGCAGTGGGCTGACGTCGCCCGCCTCGGCCTCTTCGGCGAGGCTGTCGCCGCGTGGTTCACTGGAGACGAGGCCATGTCGGAGGCGACCGAGGCCTTTCTCGAGCGCAGCCTCAGTGATGGCGACGGCCTCATGACGGCCCTTGGACTGGCGATGCGGTCCTCTCGGGCGACCACCCGGGACGACCCGCTGCTAGCCGCGGCCGCCGACGCCGACCTCGCCCGGGCGGTCGTGCTCCTCGAGAATGCCGGCGGCGGCGCCCTCGAGCGCATCACTGCTCGAACGGCGTGCGGCATCGCATTCGGTGATCGATCGTTCTGGGAGCTCGCCGACGAGCAGTACGCGGCCGCCCTGGCGGAGGAGAGGCTCGGAGACGCCGGACGGATCAGCGACCTGCTGGCGGCCGTCGTCTACAACCGAGCTGAGCTGCAGGTTGCCTGGGCGAGCACGCTTCGCCAGGTCGGAGACTTGCACCTTGTCGCCGAACGACGGGCGATCTTCGACACTGCAACCGAAACCGCAGCCGACTTCCCCATGCCGGCAGCCTGGCGCACCGAGCTGGCGGCCCTTGGCGTTCTGCTCGCTGCTGTCGCGGGTGAGGACCGAGCCGACGAGGCGAAGGAGGTGCTCGGCGAGCTGGCGGCGAGCCCAGCTCCCGCACCGCGGGCGGTCGGCCATCTCCAACTTGCAGTGGCCCTGAGCGATGCCGGCGCGGGACGACCGGCGGCAGCCGAGGGCGTCGAGGAGGCGCTTCGGACCATCGACCCGCATGTTCATCCGCACGAGTTCGAGCTGGCGCTCCACATCGCTGCCGAGCTCGAGGGGCGTGCGCCGGACGGCGCCGGTTCGCGCTACGCACGGCACCAGCTCGCAGAGCGCTGGTCGCGGAGGTTGGCTGCGCTCGGTTCGATGCAGTCCCGAATTGAGGCAGAGCGACTCTCGGCTGAATACGAGCTTCTCAGCCGTCACGCCCATCTCGACGATCTCACCGGTGTGGGGAACCGCAGGGCCCTCGAACGGTACGTGTCGGCGCTTTCGAACCGCAGGGTGGAGAGCGTCGCCTTCATCATGGCGGACGTCGACGACTTCAAAGGCGTGAACGACGAGTTCGGGCACACCGTCGGCGACGCCGCCCTCGTAGGTGTTGCCCATGTACTCGAAAGCATCGTCCGCGCCGGAGACCTTGTCGTTCGTCTCGGTGGTGACGAGTTCGCCGTCGTGCTCGCAAACGCCGATCTCGAAACCGCTCGCGCACGGGCGCAGTCCTTCCTCGACGTGCTCGCGCAGCGGTCCTGGGCCCACATCAGCCCGGATCTGCAGCTCAGCGTCAGCGTCGGCGTTACCGCGGGCAGCCCCGGCCTGATCGACGAGGTCGCAGCCCAGGCGGACATGGCGCTCTATGACGCCAAGGCGGGTGGCGGAAACAGGGTCGTCTCGCGCCAGATGCCGGCGGCGCCGGGGTCGACGTCCTCGTTCATCTGAAAGCCCCCGTCCCGTGCCGCTCGACGAGGAGAAGTAGTAGGAAGCTTCGTTGTGCGATCGCCCGACGGGATGAACGAATCATGGGGCGGTCATGACGTCCCTGCCTTGGTCTTCGTGGCGGACGTCACTTCGACCCAACAAAAGCCGGCGCCGCTCGACTGTGACCAAGTTGCTGGGTCGGAGTCCCAACACTCGTACGTGCCGTCAAGGATGAGCGGGTTCACGGTCGGATTTGACCGGCTCACCACCCAGTTGACGTTCTGAGCGCCGTTCTGCCCCGCACTCGGCACCGCCACCGTTGGCGGCAGCGACGAGCCGACGCCCTTTGGTCCGCTCAGTCGCTTCAGAGCGATCGTGCCTGGCACGGCTCCCGAGCCATTGTTCCAGTGGTACGTCGCAGCGGCAATGAAGCAGTAGGGCTTCCCGTCGGTGGAAAACGTGGAGGGGCCTCCTCCGTTCTCCACGGCAGCCGGACTCCAGTTATCGAAGAGCTTGAACTCCACACCCGAACAGCTGTAGCCGGCAGTCGCACCCGAGTTCCCTGTGGTCGAGGATCCTGTCCCGGACGTGTGCGTCGGGCTCGACGGAGCAGGGGTGCCGAGCGGTGGAGTCGTCGTCGGCGACTTCCCGCCGCCGACCGAGAAGACGATGCCGAGCACGACGCCGAGGACGGCGAGCGCTGAGGCGACGATGGCGATGAGACGCCAGGGAAAGCTGGGCGTTGCGGCAACCGGCGGCGAGCTTGAACGGACGTCGCCATCCTCACCCAACCCCTCTTCAGATTGCGGACCTGACTCCGGAACACGAGGTGGCGGGGTACTCGGGCCGGGGATTACCGGCGTCGAGCCATCGGGACCCGGCGATCCAGGTCCTGGCTCAGGCTCTTGACCGGGCCCACCGTCGTCAGGTCCCGAGCCAGGGCCGCCTGACGGAGCAGGGATCGTCGGACTCGGGATCTGTGGCGTTGCGCCAGATGCTCCAGACCCGGTCGCCTGCCTCTTCGGAGGCTCGCTGCACGGGTGTTTGTCGCCACACTGGACCCATTTCGGCACGCCACGTCGCCAGAGGCGTTCGCCGAGGAACTTCTGGCCGACGATCTGCCAGCCTTCGCTGTCCTTCGTACCTGCTGGATGTGCCGAGTCCATGATGTTGGTGGTGACGTAAAAAGCGGCGAGACCGAGGCCCGCTACCGTGAAGCCCGTCGACGCAGCGCCCGCCGTGGCAGCGACCTCACCACCGAGGATCTCGACCCCCGTCGCCGTGGCAGCGTCGCCGAGTAACCATTCGGCGATGGCCGCAGAACCCGCCGAGGTCGAGGCGACGCCAGTCGCACCGGCGCCAGCGATGGAGCCCCCGGCGCCGACCGTCCCGGTCGTCCAGGAGTTGACTCCGTCGTAGTACGCCTGGAGTGTCGTGTTGATCGTCCAGTCTTCGTACTCGACGAGCGTGAACTCGTACTTTCGCGCGTACGTGTTTGTGACTTCTTCGCACTCCTGCCAGCAGGTGTCGCCGTCCCGTGCTTCACGAGTTCGACCCGTCCGTTCCGTGCGCTCTTCCGGTTCTTCGCCGACCTCCTGCTTGTAGTTGTTGAGAAAGCGACGTTCTTCCACGTAGGTGACGCTCTTCCCGAAGAAGCTTGATTTGCCGGTACTCGTGCCAAGCACGCCGACACCTGTCACAGCTCCAGGAGGACCGAGATCGGGCCGGCTATAGGTATCGGGCATGCTGCCTCCATGGGTCCAACGGGTGAAGCGACCGCGGTAGTCAACGATCGTAGTCAGGGCGTCCGCGGGGACGCCGAGACCAGAACGGTGCGACCTGCACGTGGGATGAATGACATGTCGAGCTTCGCGACGCCATCGCCCCGCTCCGGTGCTGCCATGACCTTCGCGCCGCTCCAGCTACGAGATCGACGATCCGGCCGTGGCGGAGGAGTTCGTCGCCGAGCTCGGCCACGACCTCCAGGACGAGTCCTGCCCACCGGAGGTGCGCTCGCTCGCGCGGACGATCCCTCGTTGGAAGGAGCAGATCGTCGCCTGGCACACGGCGCACATGTCGAACGGACCGACGGAGGCCATCAACAACTTGATCAAGCGGATCAAGCGCCTCGGCTTCGGCTTCCGGCGCTTTGGCCACTACCGCGTGTTGCTCTACGCCGGAAGCCCGAACTGGCACCTACTGGCGAGCGTCACACCCCGTTGAAATCCGATGCGCCGGTAAAAGTAGGGACGGGGAAAACCCCAGCTCAAGCCTAGATGTCGTAGTAAAGCATGAGCTGCCCGGCGTGTCGCTTCAGGTGGCCTGAGGTGGATTTCGGCTGCTCCCGAGGTTGCTGCCTTTCGGACCGGTGGGCTCGAGTTGGCATTGACAGCTTGAATCGGCTGTCGTTGTAGGGACGGAAGTAGGGACGGACTGTTCAGCTGGTCGTCGGCGATCGTCGCCATCGTCTCGGAACGCCCCTGGCTCCCCAAGGTCGCCACCTACCGCCTTGCATTGGATCTCAGTCAGGGCCGAGAAACGGTCAGCCACCGGCTCACCGTCTGCTTGGAGAACAAGTAGCCTGTGGGCGCTCACGCTGTAGGACCAGGTCGGCAGCTCGGGCGTGAGCTCCGGGAAGGCGACGGTGCCGAGACACATGGATCGGAATCGCGGTCAGCGGCTGGCAGCGAGAATCCCTGTGAGGGCCGTCTTCGTCGCCAAGCGGCTTGCTGTCGCGGCGACAACTGGGGCGCTGATGATGGTGGCGGTGAGCGTCCCGAGCGCCGCGGAATCCGAGCACACGCTCACAGACGCCTCATCATCTCCGGCATGGTCGCAGCTGTCGAGCCCGATGCCGAGAGGAGGGGCCTCGATGGCCTACGACACGTCCTCGGGCCAGCTCGTTCTCTTTGGTGGCGACGCGGGTGAGTTCTCGCCAAACGACACGTGGGAGTGGAACGGGTCGAGCTGGATCGAGCTGTACCCACCCACGAGTCCATCGTCTCGCAACTACGCCTCGATGGCCTACGACCCGGCGACCAATCAGATCGTGTTGTTTGGCGGAGACAACAGTGGTCTCCTCGACGACACCTGGACGTGGGACGGATCAACATGGACCCAGCGGAGTCCGCCCGCCTCCCCGCCGGCTCGCGCGGACTTCTCGATGGCGTACGACCCGGCGCTCGAAGAGGTCGTCCTGTTCGGCGGCGAGGGTGCCGACGGACTGCTCAACGACACGTGGGCTTGGAACGGCTCGACGTGGTCGCAGCTGTCACCGTCGACGAGCCCTCCGGCGCGGGACGACGCCGCTATGGCCTTCGACACCGCCACGAATCAACTGGTTCTTATGGGTGGCAGCGGACAGGCCAACACGTATCTGAACGACGTCTGGAACCTCGATGGTTCTCAGTGGACGCAGATGTCAGGGCTCTTTGCAGGGCTCGCTGGCGCGTCGATGGCCTACGACGCCACGACCGGGCAGTTCCTGCTCGTCGACGGTACGGAATACACGAGTAACGGCTTCTACGCGCTCGGCGACACCCTGATCTGGAATGGCACCACCTGGACCGAGACAGGTGACCCCTCCTACTCCGCTGGCTTCGCCGCGTCCGATGCTCCCTTGGCCTACGACGCGGGCACCGGACAGCTCGTGCTCTTTGGGAACGGCGGTACGACGTGGACGTGGGACGGTTCGGGCTGGAATGACATGTCGAGCTTCGCGGCGCCATCACCCCGCTTCGGCGCTGCCATGACCTACGACCCCGCAACAGGACAGGTGGTGCTCTTCGGGGGGCAGAGTTCCGGGCTCGGCTACGACGGCGCAATTGACCCCGACGCCTGGACCTTCGACGGGTCGAGTTGGGCTCATGCCCCAACCGGTCCGCCGGGTCGGTATGACGCCTCCATGGCCTATGACCCGGCCACGAACCAAGTCGTGCTCTTCGGTGGCTATGGCGCGCAGGGCTGGTGCCTCGGTGACACCTGGACATTCGACGGTTCGAGCTGGACTGAGCAATCGCCTGCCAACAGTCCGAGCGCCCGCGCCCTCGCCTCTATGGCATACGATGCCGCGACCCGTCAATTGATCCTGTTCGGCGGGGTAGGGAGTTCGCCGCAGAACGACACGTGGGCATGGAACGGGTCCGACTGGTCCGAGCTTTCGCCGGCGACGAGTCCCCCCGCCCGCGATGACGCATCTATGGCGTACGACTCAGCGACGTCTCAGCTCGTCCTGTTCGGAGGGACCTCCGACGGCCTCGACCGCGTCATGTCAGACACCTGGAGCTGGGACGGGTCGAATTGGACCGAACAATCTCCTGACGGGTCTCCGTCGTCTCCGTCGCCACGACTGGGCGCCTCACTCGCATACGACGCTGCGACGGGGGAGCTCGTGCTCCTTGGTGGAATCGGAACGGCGGACACGTTCCTCAGCGACATCTGGACCTGGGATGGCTCGAGTTGGACTGAACAAAGCCCGTCCGTTTCGCCGCCCGGGCGCTCGGACGGGTCGATGACCTATGACGCCTCGACGGGCGAGGTTGTCCTGTTCGGCGGCGACACTGACAGCTGCGGCTACGGCTCGTGCGCACTCGGGGACACTTGGACCTTCGACGGCTCCGTCTGGTCGGAGCTCTCGTTCGCGTTCGCGCCTCCGGCTACGAGTGGGTCGTCGATCGCCTACGACTCCGCTACTGGCCAGCTCACCTACCTCGCCGACGATTCTGACAGTGGGATCCTTGACGGGACGTGGACATTCGACGGCACGGCCTGGACGGATCACAGGATGATCCCCGTTCCTCCGCAGGAGAACGCGGAGGCAACCATGGTGTACGACCCGAGCTCGGGACAGCTCATCCTGTTCGGCGGTTTCGCCAACGGATACCTCAATGACACCTGGGATTGGAACGGCACGTCGTGGGTTCAGCTGTCTCCTCCTTCGAGCCCGTCCCCGCGCACGGAAGAGTCCATGACCTACGATGCCGCCCTCGGAGAGATAGTGCTCTTCGGTGGCTTCGGTGAGCTCAGCGACGATTCGATCGGCCCCTTGGGCGACACCTGGGCATGGGATGGGAGCACATGGACCGAGCTCTCGGCGACTGGGCCACCGCCGCGTTCGATGGCGTCAATGACCTTCGACGCCGCTACCGCCCAGGTCGTGCTGTTCGGCGGCAACGGTACGACCTCCGATCTCGGCGACACGTGGACGCTGGACGGCTCGACCTGGACGGAGCAATCTCCGTCTTCCTACCCGCCGAACCGATACGAGGCCTCCATGGCCTACGATCCCACCCTCGGCGCGGCCGTTCTCTTCGGAGGTCGTGGCGTGAGCTCCACACCCTTCGATGACACCTGGTCATGGGACGGCTCCGACTGGTCTCAGCTGTCGCCTGCGACGAGTCCGGCTGCAAGGGAAGGCGCCGCCATGACGTACGACGCTGCCCTCGGGCAGCTCGTGCTGATCGGCGGTCAGAACAACACGACTACCTTCGACGACTTTTGGAGCTTCGGGCCGTACGCCACCGCCCCTTCCGTGTCGCTCTCAGAAAGGCAGGCAACAGGGAGTCGAAGTAAGGAAACTCCCACCTCGCCCGCGGTTGCCGTGCGTTACGGAGGAGAGAGCTCTGCCGTCTTCTCCGTCACCCTCGTGGGCACGAGCGGGCATCCGGCTCCTACCGGAACGATCAGCGTCGAAGACATTGTCGGCAGTTATCCACTGCGGATCTGCACGATCACCACCCTGGCCTCTTCAGGCGTGGACGCCACCGGTAGCTGCCGTGCCGGAGCGCAGGCATTTCGAGCAGGCACCCGACTCCGGTTGGCCGTGACTGCCGTGTATGCCGGCAGCTCCTCTTACGAGAGTCAATCGGCGAGGTTGGCAGGAACATTCACGGTGATCAAGGCGAAGTCCACGACCCGAATCAAGCTGTCGCTGACGAGCCTTCGCTTCGGCGAGGAACTGGGAGAAACGGTCAAGGTGCGAGTGACGCCAGAGTATTCGGGGATGCCGGCGGGCTTCGTCGAGGTGACGGCGGGGGCAAAACAGCTCTGCTCCGTCCGGCTCACATCAGGTGGGACTGGAGTCTGCACTCTGTCGGAGTCCGCCCTTGGGGTCGGTGAGTACTCGGTCATGGCGTCTTACCGGGGAAGTATGGACTTCTTGCCGTCAACATCACACGCCGTCAAGCTGGTCGTCAGGAACGTCCGATCGGCACGGCTGGCTTCCTGAGGCGTCCGCCACTGCGAGCGCAAGAAATCCAGGCAGAAGACGTACGAACCTAGATGTCGTAGTAGAGCATGAACTCCCACGGGTGTGGCCGCAGGCGGACAGCGTCGATCTCGTGCAGGCGCTTGTAGCCGATCCAGGTCTCGATGAGGTCGTCGGTGAACACACCACCCGCCTTCAGGTACTCCTGATCGGCTTCGAGGGCGAGGAGCGCCTCGTCGAGCGATGCCGGCACCTGCGGGACGGACGCCAGCTCCTCCGGCGGGAGGTCGTAAAGGTCCTTGTCGACCGGTTCCGGCGGCTCGATGCGGTTCTGCACGCCGTCCAGGCCCGCCATGAGCATGGCCGCGAAGGCGATGTAGGGGTTGGCGGAGGGATCCGGGCAGCGAAACTCCACCCGCTTCGCCTTCGGGCTCTTCGAGTAGATCGGGATCCGGCAGGCAGCCGACCGGTTCCGCTGCGAGTAGACGAGGTTGACAGGGGCCTCGTAGCCGGGCACGAGCCGCTTGTACGAGTTCGTCGTCGGCGCCGCGAAGGCGAGGATCGACTTGGCGTGCTTCAAGAGACCGCCGATGTACCAGCGGCCGACGTCCGACAGGCCGGCGTACCCCGTCTCGGCATAGAAGAGCGGATCCCCGCCCCGCCAGAGCGACTGGTGGCAGTGCATCCCCGACCCGTTGTCCTGGAAGAGCGGCTTGGGCATGAAGGTGGCCGTGTAGCCGGCGTTGCGGGCGACGTTCTTCACCACGTACTTGTAGAGCATCAACTTGTCGGCCATGCGCAGCAACGTGTCGAAGCGCATGTCGATCTCCGCCTGGCCACCGGTGCCCACCTCGTGGTGCTGGACCTCGATCTCGATCCCGAGGCGCTCCATCGTGAGGATCATCTCGGAGCGGAGGTCCTGGAAGTGGTCCATGGGCGGGACCGGGAAGTACCCCTCCTTGTAGCGGGGCTTGAACCCGAGGTTGGGCTTCTCGTCGCGGGCGGAGTTCCAAATGCCCTCGATCGAATCGACATGGTAGAAGGCCGAGTGCTGGTCCTGGGAGAAGCGCACGTCGTCGAAGATGAAGAACTCCGCCTCAGGGCCGAAGTAGGCGGTGTCGGCGATGCCCGTCGTCGCCAGGTACTGCTCGGCCTTCACGGCGACATAGCGCGGGTCGCGCGAGTAGCTCTCGCCCGTGACGGGGTCGTGAACGAAACAGTTCAGGTTGAGCGTCTTGTGCTGGCGGAACGGGTCGATCACCGCCGTCGAGGGGTCCGGGATGAGGAGCATGTCCGACTCCTGGATCTCCTGGAAACCACGGATCGACGAGCCGTCGAACCCGAAGCCGTCCACGAATCCCGCTTCGTTCAACTCGTGCGCAGGCACCGAGAAGTGTTGCATGAGGCCGGGCAGGTCGCAGAAGCGGAAATCGACGATGTCGACCTCCTCGTCCTGCATGAGTCGGACGACCTCGGCAGCAGTGCGGTCCTGCACGTATCCTCCCTTTGCGCGGGCGCGGCGACGCCGGAGTGGCGTCGTCGAGCGCGAGTGTGTCACAGGCAGCTTCGCAGCCGCCCGTTTCGCTCCGGTAACCCGACTGTGAACGCTCGATGAACTGCTGAGCTCGCTCGCCCCGCCAACGGCGGCCTCAACCTGGGGGCGATGCGCGACCCGGCCGGCACCTGCGAGGATGGCGGCGGGAGCAACACAAGACGGCAGGCTCCCTCGGCAAGGAAAGGCGATCATGCAGAGCCAGCGCGAATACGTGCTCCGGACAGTCGAAGAGCGCGGCGTCCGCTTCATCCAGCTGTGGTTCACCGACGTGCTCGGCACGCCGAAGTCGTTCGCCATCACGCCCGCCGAGCTCGAGAACGCGCTCGACGAGGGCATGACCTTCGACGGCTCGGCGATCGACGGTTTCAGCCGTGTGCAGGAGTCCGACGTCCTCGCCAAGCCCGATCCGAAGACGTTCCAGATCCTCCCGCTCCGGGGTGGCGGCCGCCAGGCGGGCGAGCACTCCGAAGTGGCGCGAGTCTTCTGCGACATCGTGAACCTCGACGGCTCGCCCTTCGAGGGCTGCCCTCGGCACGTGCTCCGCAGGGCTCTGGAGAAGGCGCGGGGGAGGGGTTTCTCGTTCTATGCGGCCCCGGAGATCGAGTACTTCTATTTCGCCGACGCCGCTCCGACCGGGGCGCCTGTTCCCCTCGACGGTGGGTCGTACTTCGAGCTCACCGTCGCCGATCTCGCCTCGGATCTGCGCCAGCGCACCGTGCTCACGCTCGAGGACATGGGCATCCCCGTCGAGTACGCCCAGCACGAGGATGCTCCCAGCCAGCATGAGATCGACCTGCGGTACACCGACGCCCTCACGATGGCCGACACGGTGATGACGGTGCGCCTCGTCGTAAAGGAGATCGCCCTCGAGCGCGGCTTCCACGCTTCTTTCATGCCGAAACCCCTCTCCGGCGAGCAGGGCTCCGGCATGCACACCCACTTCTCGCTCTTCGAAGGCGACCGGAACGCCTTCTCCGACCCGGGGGATGCGCACGGCCTCTCGGAGATCGCCCGCCAGTTCATCGCCGGCCTGCTGCGGCATGCCCACGAGATCACGGCGGTCACGAACCAGTGGGTCAATTCCTACAAGCGCCTCGTGGCCGGCTACGAGGCGCCCATTCACGTCTCGTGGGCGTACAACAACCGCTCGGCGCTCGTGCGCGTGCCGATCGCCAAGCGCGGGCGGCAGGAGTCGACGCGGATCGAGTTTCGCTCGCCCGATCCGGCCTGTAACCCGTACCTGGCTTTCGCTGCCGTGCTCGCCGCCGGGCTACGCGGGATCGAGGAACACTACGAGCTCGGACCGGAGACGTCCTCGAACCTCTTCGCCCTCACGCCGGAGGAGCTCGCCTCGGAGGGCATCCGGCCGTTGCCTACCAGCCTGCACGACGCCCTCGTGGAGATGGAGGGCTCCGAGCTCATGGCGGAGGCCCTCGGCGAGCACGTCTTCGAGTGGTTCCTTCGCAACAAGCGGGCGGAGTGGGAGGCCTACACGCGAGAGGTGACACCGTTCGAGATCGCCCGCTACCTCCCCCGGCTCTGACCTCGAGGGACCTCGGCCCGATGGAGTCCCTGCTCGTCTTCCCCGATCCGGTGCCGTCCTGGCTGGCGGGCGCCCTCGACGCCGCCGGCTACCCATGGCAGGCCGTCTCGAGCGCCGTCGAGGCGGAGCGCAAAGAGCCCGAGGACGGCTGGGCGGGCGCCGTCGTGGCGCTGGACGAGGAGGAGACGGGGGGCGGGTTGCCGGCGTGCCTTAGCCTCTGCCGGGCGCTGCGCAAACGTGAGGATCCGCTCCAGCCCCTGCTGCTCGCCGTACCCCGTGCCCTCCTTGGCGAGCTGGACTTCCGTGAGGACCTCTTCGACGACTTCGTCGTCTTCGGAGCGGCCGTGGCGGAGGTGGAGGCCCGCCTGGCGCACCTCTTCCGGCGCACCGGCCGAGGCAAGCAGCACGATCTCATCATCTACGGCCCGCTCGCCCTCAACCTCGAGACCTACCAGGCGGTCCTCGGCGGCCGGACACTCGACCTCACGTTCATGGAGTACGAGCTGCTGCGCTTTCTCGCGGCCCACCCCGGAAAGGTCTTCACCCGCGAGGTGCTGCTCTCGCGGGTGTGGGGATATGAGTACTACGGCGGCGCTCGCACCGTGGACGTGCACGTCCGCCGCCTGCGGGCGAAATTCGGCGAGGAGCACGCTCACCTCATCGACACGGTGCGCAGCGTCGGGTATCGCTTCGGGGCCGTGCGCTGGTTGCCCCCGGGCGCCGGGTCGGCCGAGCCGCCCGACGTAGAGCGCTTCAGCTCGTAGTCTTCGCCTTCTTTGCCTTCTTCGCCTTCTTCGGCGCTGTCGTCGTGGGCGGCGCCGGTCCTCTCGGCTGATCCGCCACGGCGACGGCGAACGGCCCGCCCCGCACCGTGACGGCGGCCTCGGCCCTGTGGGTGACGAGATCGATGGGCACGATCTTGTCGCTGTTCAGGCACGCCACCCAGGCGGTCGTGTTCCCCGGAGCGAGGGCGATGCTCTGGGCGCCCCTCGGGAGCCGGATGGGCGTGCCGGCGGCGTCGCTCGTCAGCGAGATCGGCTGCACGTTGTTGCCCTCGCCGCTGGCAGGCGTGTTGACCACCCACGCCTCGCCCCCGGCGACGACGACGGCGATCGGCCCACCCCCCACGGCGATGGATGCGCCCGCCGTGTTGGAGGAGACGGAGATGGGCGTGACGCTCTCGGAGTTGAGGTTCGTGACGAAGATGGTCGACCCGTCGGGCGAGACGGCAATGCCGACGGGGGCGTTCCCCACGGCGATGGCGGCGAGCGCCCTGCCCGTAGAGAGGTCGATGGGCGTGACGTCGTGCCCGATCGTGCCCGACTGGCCGCTTACGATGGCGCCGGCGTCCGCCACGTAGGCCATCGAGCCGTCCGGCGTGATGGCGATCCCCTGCGGGCCGTCACCCACGGTAATGGGGCGGCCCGGCTTCAGCGTCGAGAGGTTGATCGGGGTGACGGTGTCGGCGTTGGCGTCGGTGACATAGGCCGTCGCACCGTTCGGCGTGATGGCGACGGCGGCCGGGCCCTCGCCGGCCTCGATGGCCGGCAGCACCTGGTTGCTCGGTAGGACGATGGGGGTGACGGTGTTGGAGCTGTAGTTGGCCACGAGGGCGAGCCTCCCCCCGGGGGTGATGGCGACGGAGTCCGGATAGATCCCGACTCTGAGGATCGACCCGACGCTCTCGGGAGGTGGCGAGACCGTCACCTCTGCCAGCCGCGAACCGTTGCCGATGCTGGCTCCCGTCCCGGCCAGCGCCACGTAGGCGATGACAGTGGGCGGGAGGGGTGGCAGCGTGCTCGTGGTCGTCGTCTTGCCGCTCGCCGAGGAACCGCCGCCGCTGCAGGCGGCGAGAAACATGAGGGCGCCGAGCGCCACTGCGACTGGGCGCGTCGACCGGTGGCGGCTCGGGCGGGCTGACAACTTCATTGCGGATCGTTCGTAGCACACCGGCTGTCGCCGGAGGTTGCAGGCCCCTTGAGCTCTAGAGATAACCGGCGTCGGGCGAGTACGCCCAAGCCTCGATCTCCACGAGGGCGCCGAGGGGCAGCCCCGAGACGGCGAAGGCCGTGCGGGCCGGCGGGTTCTCGGCGAAATGGGCCTGGTAGGCCTCGTTCATCGCGGCGTAATCGGCGATGTCGGCAAGCAGCACGGTCGTCTTCACGACGTCGTGAAGGCCGGAGTTCTTCGACACGAGCAGGGTGGAGACGTTGCTCAGCGCCTGGTGGACCTGGGCGGCCACACCTCCCTCGACGAGGACCCCGTCGGCGAGGCCGAGCTGGCCGGAACAGATGAGGAAGTCACCGGCACGCACGATCGGCGTGTACGGGCCAACGGCGATGGCCATGTGGACGGGCGACTCAGCTGAACGACGACCCGCAGCCGCACGTACGCGTGGCGTTGGGGTTCGTGATGTGGAAGCCTGCCTCGGACAGGCCGTCCCGGTAGTCGAGCGTGGCGCCGGCCATGAGCCCGGCGCTCTCCGGGTCGATGACCACCTTCACCGAGGCGAAGGTGCGGACGATGTCGTCGTCCGCGATCTCGGAGTCGAAGAACATCTCGTAGCTGTAACCCGAGCAACCGCCTGGCCGGACGGCCACTCGCAGCGCCAGGTCATCGTTGCCCTCCTGCTTCAGGAGCTCGGCGACCTTTGTTGCCGCGGCGTCGGTGAGGGTCACCGGACTGGGCCGCTGGCCGATCTTCACTGACGTTGTTGCGATGCTCACGAGACGAGCCTCCTCATGACTCTGGCGTACTCGGGACGATATTAGCCCTGGAGTGGCTGTTTCCTGCCGGCGATAGCCTCGCGGGGACCGTGACCTCGCCTCTCGATCCCGTGATCAACCGGCAGCCTTCTCGTGAAGGTGCCCCCGTCGGAGTCTCCGCGCCCGGCGCCGGGGCTGAGGCGCTGGCTGCAGAGGTGCGCGCCGCCCTGCAGGGAGTTGTCGATCCCGAGCTGGGCGACAGCATCGTCGAGTTGGGGATGGTGCGTGCCATCTCGGTCTCTGAGGGCACGGCCATGATCGAGATCGCACTCACCGTGGCCGGATGCCCTCTGCGGAACCAGATCCGCTCGGACGTCGAGAGACGGGCCGCGAGCGTGCCGGGCATCTCGCGTGTGGTCATCACGACCGCAGCCATGTCCGCCCCCGAGCGCGCCGCCGTCATGTCCCGAGCGCGCCTCAAGGCGCAAGAGCGTTCCGCCGTGAGGACGGATCTTTCCCCCACGACCCGAGTGCTCGCCATCGCCTCCGGCAAGGGCGGGGTCGGGAAGTCCTCCGTGGCCGTCAACCTCGCCGTGGCCTTGGCCGATCTCGGCCTCACCGTCGGTGTCCTCGACGCCGACGTCTGGGGCCATTCTGTCCCGCGCCTGTTGGGCCTGGACGGTGAGATCGAGGCGCGCGACAAGAAGATGGTGCCCCTCCGCCTGCAGGTGGGGAACGGGGTCGTGCGGGTGGTGTCGATGGGGTTTCTTTCCGGGGAGGACGAAGCCATCATGTGGCGCGGGCTCGTGCTGAACCGGGCGGTCCAGCACTTCCTCGAGGATGTGCACTGGGGCGAGCTCGACTACCTGCTCGTGGACCTGCCGCCGGGGACGGGGGACGTGCAGATGGGCCTCGCCCGTATGTTGCCGCGAACCGAGGTGCTGCTCGTGACGACGCCGCCCCTCGCCGCCCAGAAGATCGCCGGGCGGGCTGCGGACATGGCTCGCAAGGGTCATCTCCGCGTCGCCGGCGTCATCGAGAACATGTCGGCCTTCGT
>DASPSK010000233.1:0-7604 GCA_035623975.1 Acidimicrobiales bacterium
CCGATCGTGTGGCCCGGCGCCGGGGCCGCTGGAGGGAGCTGGCCCGCGCAGCGCCGGGCCCGGCCCTGTCTCCGCATCCGGAGACAGCTGGCGAGCCCTACGAGCTGCTCTCGGGGTTGGAGCCGGACCGCAGGTTGGCGCTCGTGCTGACGCAGGTCGTCGGGTTGTCCTATGCAGAGGCGGCCGTGGTCTGTGAGTGCCCGATCGGTACCATCAGATCGCGGGTGGCCCGGGCCCGGGCGGAGCTTCTCGAAGGGCAGTCCGCCGCCTCTCGCCCCGACCGGTCCTCCACGAGCTGATACGTCGTGTCGTTGAGCCGCTCGCTCTCCACACGGCGGGTCCGCCAGAGCGACCACCCATCCTCGCGTCGGCAAGGGGCAGAGACGGAGGTGTCCCTCGTCATCGGGGGCATGACCTGCGGAGCGTGCGCCGCCCGGGTCGAGCGGCGGCTCAACGATCTCGAGGGTGTGCAGGCGAGTGTCAATTACGCTTCGGAACGCGCGCGAGTCGTGATGCCAGCCGGCACGCCCGTGCGGCGGCTGATCGACGAGATCGAGTCCATCGGCTTCAGCGCGGCGACCGATGACGAGAACCTGACGTCGTTCTCGTCGGCGAACGAGGCGGATCTGCGAGTGCGCACACTGGGTCGGCGTCTCGTGGTCGCCGCCGTTCTCTTCATGCCTCTCTGCGACTTGTCGTTGGTGTTCTTCCTCATCCCGAGCCTGCGGTTCACCGGCTGGCAGTGGGTGCTCATCGCGGTCGCCGCGCCCGTGCCCACCTGGGCGGCATGGCCCTTCTATCGTGCGGCCATCCGTGGGGTACGGCACCGCACCTTCACGATGGACACCCTCGTGTCATTGGGGATCGTCTCGGCCACGAGCTGGTCCGTGTACACCATGTTCTGGGAGCACGCCAGCGCTGTGCAGCACTCGATCCTCTTTCTCTTCAGCCATCAGGCCGGAGGAGACATCTATCTCGACGTCGCCGCCGGTGTGACGATGTTCCTTCTCGCCGGTCGGTACTTCGAGGCATGGTCCAAGCGCCGCACCGGCAATGCCCTCGAGTCCCTGGCGGCGGTTGCGGCCAAGGACGTCGCCATCGTGGACGAGACCGGCCGGGAGAGCCGTCGGCCCGTGAGCGAGCTGTCGATCGGCGACCGTTTCGTGGTTCGTCCCGGTGAAGCCGTTGCGACGGACGGGACAGTCGTCTCCGGGCACTCCGCCATCGATCGGAGTGCAATGACCGGCGAATCGCTGCCCGTCGACGTCGAGCCGGGGGATCGGGTCGTGGGCGGAACCGTCTCGGCGGGCGGCCGCTTGCTCGTGGAAGCAACGAAGGTAGGCCGAGACACCCAACTTTCGCAGATGATGCGTCTTGTCGAGGACGCTCAGAACGAGAAGGCGGCTGTTCAACGTCTGGCGGACCGGATCTCTGGATTCTTCGTCCCCTGCGTGCTGGCGATCGCCCTCGTCACCCTGGTCGCCTGGTTGGCAACCGGAGCGCCGGCGGAACGGGCGTGCAGCGCGGCGCTCTCGGTCCTCATCATCGCCTGTCCATGCGCCCTCGGCCTGGCCACGCCCACGGCGCTGCTCGTCGCCTCCGGAGAGGGAGCGCGACTCGGCATCTTCTTCAAGGGATACCAGGGTCTGGAGGCTTCGCGGCAGATCGACACGGTCGTGCTTGACAAGACAGGGACCGTCACGGGAGGGCAGATGACGGTCACCGAGGTGGTGGCGGTGGCCGGGCTCGAGGGGGTCGACGTGCTGAGATGGGCGGCCGCCGTGGAGCAGGCGTCCGAACACCTCGTCGCCCGCGCCGTGACCGATGCCGGCCGGCAGCAGCTGAGTCTGCTGCCGCCGGTCGAGCGGTTCCTCGCCGTGCCCGGCCTCGGCGCCCGCGGCATCGTCGAAGGAGACGAGATCTCCGTCGGCAGGGCGGACTTCCTGGAGGAAGCCGCCGCGGGCATGCCAGCGCGCATAGCTGCTGCTTGTGCCGAGTGGGAGACGGGCGGTCGCACGGCGGTTCTCGTGGCGAGGAACGGCTCTGTCGTCGGTGCTATCGCCGTCGCGGACGAGGTCCGACCGTCGGCCGCGCCAGCCGTCGCGCAGTTGAAGGCACTGGGGTTGACATGCCTCTTGCTGACCGGGGACAACGAAACCACCGCACGGGCCGTGGCGAGATCGATCGGCGTGACCGACGTCGTCGCAGGCGCTCTGCCGGCGGACAAAGTTGCCCTGATCCGCCGCCTGCAGGGCGAAGGCCGCTCGGTGGCCATGGTGGGAGATGGCGTGAACGACGGTCCCGCTCTTGCAAGCGCCGACCTCGGGCTCGCCATCGGCACCGGAACCGACGTCGCCATTAATGCGGCCGACCTCATCGTGGTGCGCGACGATCTGCGTGTCGTGGCGACGGCCATCAGCTTGGCTCGCCGAACCCTGCGGACGATCCGTGGCAACTTGGCGTGGGCCTTCGCCTACAACGTGGCGGCGATCCCAGTAGCTGCCTGCGGGCTGCTCAACCCGCTCATCGCCGCCGCTGCCATGGCGCTGTCGTCGAGCTTCGTGGTGTGGAACAGCGCTCGCCTCCGCCACTTCTCCACACGGTCGGAAGGCCTTCGGGGCGAGCACGGCCCTCTGGAGGACGAGACACCGGGGGCGCACGAGCCGAGTCCTCGCAGGACGCGTGAGAGGGGAGCGCCCTTGCCCGCGGGAGCACGAGCACGCTCTTGACGAGGGCGTCCGTAAAGCAAAGCTCGCCCCGAGCCTTCTAGCCGCCGGAGAGGCGACCGAACGACGGCACCGTTCGGTCGGTGGAGGGGCCCACTACTAGGATGCGTCCCGTCGTGGGGCCTCAGCGGTCCTTGTGTCTTCCAGCGAACGAGGAATGATGCCTCAGCGAGAACCCGGTGGCGCCATCGAGCGCGTACTCGTCACGGGCGGGGCCGGGTTTCTCGGGTTTCACCTCGTGCGTCGGCTCTCGAAGGACTACGACGTCGGGATCTTCGACATCGCCGAGCCCGATCCGGAAGCGGGTCACACTCATTTCGTCCGAGGCGACATTCTCGCCACACCTCTGCTGGAGGACACAGTCCAGGGTTACGACGCCGTCATCCACCTCGCCGCGCAACTCGGTGTGGCGGCTTCCCAGCGCGACGAGCAGCGCGTCCTTGCCGTGAATGTCGCCGGGACTGAGTCGCTCGAGGCGGCCATTCGGTCTTCCGTACGGGTGAGGCGTGTAGTGGCGCTTTCGTCGTCCGAGGTGTACGGGGAGGGCCGCGACCGTCTGCTGGAGGAAGGTAGCGAGCTCGCGCCCCGGTCGGCCTACGGCCGGACGAAGGTCGTGATGGAGCAGCTCGTCAGCTCTCTCGCCACTGCGTCCCGCAGTGTCGCGATCATTCGCCCGTTCAACGTCTACGGGCCTCGACAGCGGCCCGACTTTGTCGTCCCGCGTTTCATTCTCGCTGCACTTGCCCGCTCACCGTTGACGATCTTCGGCGACGGCACTCAGTTGCGCACCTTCACCTACGTGGGCGATGCCGTCAAGGGCGTCATAGCAGCCCTTGAATCACGGCGGAATTCCTCACGCTTTGTATCTACCTATAACGTCGCATCCAACGAATCGGTGTCCATCTACACGCTCGCGAGCATGATCCGCTACGTCACCGCGAGTGAGAGTGAGCTCGTCTTTCTCCCGTATTCGGATCCGCGGACGGGACGAGACGCCAGCCAGGAGATCATCGACCGCGTCCCGAGCACCTCCCGGGCGCGTCGCCAGCTCGGCTTTCAGGCGTCAGTCTCGCTCGCCGAGGGGCTGCTCGTGACGGCCAGGTGGTATCAGGACCAGCTGGCATCGGGTGGAGGAGCCGCCTCTATCGCTCTCTAGTTGTCAGACTGCGCGGCGTTGAAAGCCGCGATACAGCCCTGCAACCACTCGGTCGAATTGTCGCCGGAGGGAAGGCCGCCAAAGGCCGATCCACGCCTCAGCTCTGTCGTCCTGCATGCCTGCAGGGCCCCTTCTGCGCTGTAGACACCATAGGCGTAGGTACCCTCCGAATAGCCGTCCCTGTACGACTGGGACCGGCCGGACATCGATGAGAACATCATCGCTCCGAGTCCAATCATGGCGGCGACAACCACCGAGCCCACGAGGAAGCCGAGCCTTCGGCGGCCGCTTTCGGTTGCCCAGGCTCGGCGGAGGCGACCGGCGATCCATCTCCCAACCAGGTTTCCCGTGGCGGACGGGCTCGTCTCAGCCCGTGCATCGCTCACCATGTTCCACCTTCCTGTCGCGGTCCAACTCTCGTCGCCAAGGAGATGATGGCACTCGCGGGCGCGGGCGTGTGATCGTGCCAGCTTCCGTCAGCGCGCTCGGCTACTGCCGGAACGGCGGAGCGAGCTGTCGGTTCTTCGGCTTTCGCTCCTGGCGCTGGATACGTTCGAGTTGTCGTTCTACGTCCCTCCACTGGAGGGTGGCTGCTTCGGGCACGCCGCTCTCAATGCTGCGGGAGAAGCAGCGGTAGGCAACCGGCCACAAGACGCCGAAGGTGCCCAGCTTGGCCACCCACCCAGATAGCCGTTGATCGAGCAGGGGGGAAACCCCTAGGGCGGCTCGTTGGCCCTGGAGTGAGGGGTAGAGCAGGTGGGGTGCAAGAATCCAGGCGAACGAGAGGAAGCTCATGGCCACGGACTGAGCGAGGAGGTATCCCGCCGTTCCGATGGGCGTGAGCTGCCTGACCCCGGGCACCCGACGGATCACCGGGTTCCAAAGCACGAATCCGGCCGCCAGGGTGCCGATCTCGACCAGCCATCTGATCCAGGAGTGCTGACTGGCGGCCGAGACGGAGAAGGGCATCGCCGTCACGGTGAGCAGAGCCGTCGTCACCATCACGGCAAGGGCGGGCTCGCTGAGGCGGACGACCATCCAGTCGATGGCCCTCGGTTGCGTCAAGCGGATCCCCACCTCGGGGGGGAGGGCGAACAGCAGGAGCGGAGCGACAGCCAGGATCAAGAGCTCTCTCTGGAGCACCAAGATCAGGAGCGAGGTCGTGTGCGCAAGCTCGGCGAGGGGCCAACTCGTGGCAGTCAAGAGCGCGAGCAGCCCGAGGTAGAAGGCTCTTTTCTGTTGTCGAGTTGCGGGCGGCTCACAGCGCCGAGTCGCTTCGAGATACCAAGCCAAGAGGGCGAGGGCCACCAACACCGGAGCCGGCGAGAAGTGCGGATGCGCCCAGGAGAACGACATCGCTCCTACGTCTCCTGGGCGAGATGGCCAGCCGGCCCGCGACAGACCAGCCCGCGACAGACCAGGGTGTCATCGAGCCGGGTCCGCTTCGTGGCGAAGCCACCCGAGACCGGCGGGCCCATCGGGCGACCTTCGTCCTCCCGCACCGCGCGCTTGGGGCCGACGAGCAAGCTCCCCTCCATTCGGACGGGACCGGAGTTGATCCCGAGACGATAGCGCCGCCGCCTGCCTCTGACTACAGGCTCTTGCCTGTTTGATCGGCAGTCCCAGCGCCCCCGGGCCCGGCGGCGCCGCCGCCGAATGGGTAGCATCCCGGTCAGCCCTACCGGTCGGCCATCGGGAGGGTGGGCGCGTCCTGGTCGAGTTCGAGGAGTGATGAGAGTGTTCGACAACATCGAGACCATCGTCGTAGGGGCCGACGGCTCGTCGACTGCCGCTCGAGCAGTCGAGGCGGCCGCAGAGCTCGCCCGCTTGACCGGAGGGAGCCTTCACATCGTCACGGTGCTCCAGACCGAGCAGGGGCCGAACCGTACGGCGACGGGTGGCTACACGGACCCGGGCCACCCGGCAGACGCCGTGCTCGCGAACCTCACGGAGATCGCAACAGCACGAGGACTCGAGCCGGTGCTGCACCCCTCCGGGGGTGAGCCTGCCGACGCTCTCGTGAAGATCGCCGAGGACGTCGACGCCGACCTGATCGTGGTAGGGAACAAGGGGATGAAGGAGAAGGGGGTCCGCCGGGTCCTCGGGAGCATTCCGAACTCCGTGGCCCACAACGCCCCTTGCTCGGTGCTGATCGTCGACACCATTTCGGAGGAGTGACCTCGGAGCCGAGGAGTCCGTCGAGGTCACGCCTCGATGGCTGCCGCCTGCCTAAGGGCGCGCCGACAGCGCCTCGTGGAGCGTGTTGGCGAGAACAACCGCCGACGACGATTGCGTCGCTTCCGTGGCCGGCCCCGGGTCCATGTCCAGCACATAGCCGGCGCGGCCCGATGGATCGATCACGAAAGCGATATCGGTGTGAGCGATCATCGCTCCGGCGGGGGAGTAGAGGACGGCGACGCCGAACTCGTTCCAGACCCTCTTGAGCGCCGGGCCGGAGCCCGTGAGGTACAGCCAGTTCGCCACGTGCTCGAGGCCCTCCTGCTGGTCGAAGGACACGAGGTACGCAGCCGATCGGTACAGGGGGTTGGCGACGACCGCCACGAGCTCCACTTGCTGAGCCACCGCGCCGAGCAGGCGATCCGCCTCCCGGAACTCCGCGGCGATGATCGGGCAGTCCGAGACGCACACGGGGTCGAGGAAGGTCAGGGCGACGGCCTTGCCGCGCAGACCTCGCAGCGTCACGGTCTGTCCCTGCTGGTCAGTGAGCTGGAATGCCGGCTCTGTCCAGTGGATGGGTTGCGGAGCACCGTCGACTGCCTGGGCAAGGACCGGATCGGCGTTCGGGCTGATCGAAGCGACCGCCATCGGGGCGGCACCGATGAGGATGACCCCGAGGGCACAGACGGAGGCGCACGCCTGCAGCGCAAGCCTCGGCCTCGAAGTCAACCGCTCCCAGCGGGAGTGCACCGCCGGCAGTGCCGTCGTCGCGGGCTCGTGGGCCGGGACGGGCACCCGCGTGATGGCGAGGTAGCCGGCCGTGAACACGAGCGCCATCGGGATCATGCTGTTCGGGTCGGTGCCGACGCCTCCCAAGAAGCCGAAGTCCTCGATGAGCACCCAGTCGGCGAGGCAGACGACGACTCCGACGATGACGGCATAGCGGACGACTCGCGGCCGACCACTCAGGAAGGCGATGCCCACGCCGGCGAGGAAGATCACGAGGAAGAGGTTGACCGCCCAGCCGTGCGACGCATCGAAGGTGGCGAAGTCGGCCACCCACGACGACAGCACACGCGGCTGAGGGGTCTGGGCCATCTGAGCCACCATCGTGGCGAGCGTGCCGCTCACCACACCGCCGTGGAGCGACGCCCGCCAGAAGCCCCGACCCGGCCACGCCTGCAGCACAGCCATGCCGAGGAAGAAGAGGCCCATGACGGCCAGCACGACGCGACCAAGCCGCGGGGTCGCCCATGCCCGCTCGGGGAGGGCGATGAGCACGCCGGCAATGCAGTAGAAGAGCACGGCACCAGGTGCGCCCGTCGCCCAGCTGAGCCCGGGAGCAAAGATGCTCCCGAAGCTCTCGCCGAAGATCCACACGACGATCCCCCATGCAGCACTCGACAGCCCGCCGAGACGTGACCACAGGCCCTGCGAGGCAACAAGGAGCCAGAGGCCCAGTCCGACTTGAATCCAGACGGCCGAAGCAGGCGCCGTGATCGGGTGGTAGCTCCAAATGGTCGCCCCGAAGTTCACGAGGTGAA